>NZ_JCAFSW010000020.1:0-13435 GCF_059369635.1 Stenotrophomonas sp. YJH_SMC_58 | reverse complement strand
CGAGGGGTAGTGCCGGCCGCTGGCCGGCATTTCAGTCAGGCGGCGAGGGGTAGTGCCGGCCGCTGGCCGGCATTTCAGTCAGGCGGCGAGGGGTAGTGCCGGCCGCTGGCCGGCATTTCAGTCAGGCGGCGAGGGGGGGAGTGCCGGCCGCTGGCCGGCATTTCAGTCAGGCGGTAGTGCCGGCCGCTGGCCGGCATTCCACTGCCGGATCACGGCTTGTCGCGCACCAGCGCGTCGGCTTCAACCACGCCGCCATCCTTGCCATGCAGGTACAGGTGCATGTCCTGCTGCGGGTACGGGATGTTGATGCCGGCCTTGTCATAGCCCAGCTTCAGCTGCTCCAGCAGCGTGACCTTGGTGCCGAACCAGTCGGCCGACTTCACGTAGCAGCGGATGCCGAGGTTGATGGCGTGTGCGCCCAGCTCGTAGACCACCACGTCCGGTGCGGGGGTCTGCAGCACGCGCGGGTCGGCCTTCATCAGCGCCAGCGCGGTGTCGCGTGCCAGCTGGATGTTGTCCTCGTAGCCGATGCCGATCACCAGTTCGACGCGGCGTGTCGGTTCGGCGGTGAGGTTGATGATCGGTGCGGCGGTGATCAGCGTGTTCGGAATGGTGGTGTGCTGGTTGTCGGCGCCAGTCAGAACGGTCTGGAAGATGCGCACTTCGCGCACCGTGCCGGTCTGGCCGGCCACGGTGACCACATCGCCCACGCGGAACGGACGCAGCGTCACCAGCATCACGCCCGAGGCGATGTTGGACAGCGAATCCTTCAATGCCAGACCGACCGCCAGGCCAGCGGTGCCGAGCACGGCCAGCAGCGGGGTGATCTGCACGCCCAGCGTGCCGATGGCCAGCACCACCACGATCACCAGTGAGGCGGCGTACACCACATTGCGAAGGAAGCTGCCCAGCATCGGGTCCACACCCATGCGCGCAGTGGCGCGCGGCATTGCATTGGACAAGCGACGTGCCACCCACAGGCCCACCAGCAGCACCACGATCGCGGCCAGCAACGGCACGCCGTAGGTTTCCAGCAGGCGTTCCCAGTCGAGCGAGTGGAACCAGGGCGTTGCGGCGGGGGCGGCGGGTGCTGCTGCGGCGATCATGCGGAAGTCCTTTGCTGAGAAACGGTGTCTGCGTGGGGCAGGGCGTGCGTGCACGCCAGAAACACGAAGCCCCGCAGAGGCGGGGCTTGCATGCAGCAGCAGTATCGGCCGACGCCGATGAACACGACGTCAGCCTGTAGCCATCACGGCATCAGCCGTTGGCCTTCAGCTTGGCCAGGCGCAGCCAGGTATCGACCACGGTGTCCGGGTTCAGCGACACCGACTCGATGCCTTCCTGCATCAGCCATTCGGCCAGATCCGGGTGATCGGACGGACCCTGGCCGCAGATGCCAACGTACTTGCCCTTGGCACGTGCTGCCTTGATCGCCATCGACAGCAGCTTCTTCACTGCCGGGTTCCGCTCGTCGAACAGGTGCGCAACGATCGAAGAGTCGCGGTCCAGGCCCAGGCTCAGCTGGGTCAGGTCGTTGGAGCCGATCGAGAAGCCGTCGAAGATCTCCAGGAACTCATCGGCGAGCAGTGCGTTGGACGGCACTTCGCACATCATGATGATCTTCAGGCCGTTCTCGCCCTGCTTCAGGCCGTTCTGTTCCAGCACCTCGACGACCTTGCGGCCTTCTTCCAGGGTGCGCACGAACGGAATCATGACCCACAGGTTGTCCAGGCCCATTTCGTTGCGCACGCGCAGCACGGCCTTGCACTCCAGCGCGAAGGCGGCCGAGAAGCTCGGGTCGACGTAACGGCTGGCGCCGCGGAAGCCGATCATCGGGTTCTCTTCGTGCGGCTCGTAGTTGCTGCCGCCGATCAGGTTGGCGTACTCGTTGGACTTGAAGTCCGACAGGCGCACGATCACCGGGTTCGGTGCAACCGAGGCGGTGAGGGTGGCGATGCCTTCAGCCAGGCGGTCGACGTAGAAGCTGACCGGATCACCGTAGCCGGCGATCTTCTCGTCGATCTTCTTCTTGGTCGCCGCGTCCTGGCGGTCGTATTCCAGCAGCGCGTTCGGGTGGATGCCGATGTGGCTGGCGATGATCATTTCCAGGCGGGCCAGGCCGATGCCGGCGTTCGGCAGCTGGCCGAAGTCGAAGGCACGTTCCGGGTTGGCCACGTTCATCATGATCTTCAGCGGGGCCGGCGGCATGTTGCCCAGATCGGTGGTGGTGCGCTCGAAGCCGAGCTTGCCTTCGTAGATGAAGCCGGTATCGCCTTCAGCGCAGCTGACGGTGACCAGCTGGCCATCTTCAATGACCTTGGTGGCGTTGCCCGAACCGACCACGGCGGGCACGCCCAGCTCGCGCGCGATGATCGCGGCGTGGCAGGTGCGGCCACCACGGTTGGTGACGATGGCCGAAGCGCGCTTCATCACCGGTTCCCAGTCCGGGTCGGTCATGTCGGCGATCAGCACGTCGCCCGGCTGCACGCGGTTCATGTCGTCCAGCGTCTTGACCACGCGGGCCACGCCCGAACCGATCTTGGCGCCGACGGCGCGGCCTTCGGCCAGCACGTTGCCGCCCTTTTCGGTCAGCGCGAAGCGCTCGATCTGGGTGGCGTGGCTGCGCGACTTCACCGTTTCCGGGCGCGCCTGCACGATGAACAGCTTGCCGCTGACACCGTCCTTGGCCCACTCGATGTCCATCGGGCGGCCGTAGTGCTTTTCGATGACCAGCGCCTGCTTGGACAGTTCCTGCACGTCCTCGTCGCTGATCGAGAAGGTGTTGCGCAGTTCGACCGGGGTGTCCTCGATCTTCACGCGCTCACCGGGGACATCCGAATACACCATGCGGATCGCCTTGCTGCCGAGCGAGCGGCGCAGGATCGCCGGCTTGCCGGCCTGCAGGGTGGGCTTGTAGACGTAGTACTCGTCCGGATTGACCGCACCCTGCACGACCATTTCGCCCAGGCCGAACGAAGAGGTGACGAACACCACGTCGCGGAAGCCGGACTCGGTGTCCAGGGTGAACAGCACGCCGGAGGAACCGACGCCCGAGCGCACCATCAGCTGCACGCCGGCGGACAGGAACACGTCCTCATGCTTGAAGCCGTGGTGCACGCGGTAGGCGATGGCACGGTCGTTGTACAGCGAGGCGAACACTTCCTTGACCTTGTGCACGACATCGTCGGCACCGGTGACGTTGAGGAAGGTTTCCTGCTGGCCGGCGAAGGAGGCATCCGGCAGATCCTCGGCGGTGGCCGACGAACGCACGGCTACGGCCACGTCGCCGCCGCCGTTGTCGGCGCTCAGCTTGGCGTAGGCAGTGCGGATGTCCTGGTCCAGCTGCGGCTGCAGCGGCGCATCGATCACCCAGCTGCGGATTTCCTTGCCGGCGGCGGTCAGCGCGTTGACGTCCTCGACGTCCAGCGTGGCCAGCTTGTCGAAGATGCGCTTGGACAGGTCGTTGTGCGCGATGAAGTCCTTGAAGGCTTCAGCGGTGGTGGCATAACCGCCCGGCACCGAAACGCCCAGACCGGCCAGGTTGCCGATCATCTCGCCCAGGGACGAATTCTTGCCGCCTACGCGGGCCAGATCGGCCAGACGCAGTTCGTGCAACCACAGGATGTTCTCGTTCAAGCGCGATGCTCCGTTTGGCCATCGCCCGAGGCGGGCTGAGTGGCCGCGTCCGTAGGAAGAAGCCGATATGATGCCGGGCAGACCACTGTCGGCACAAGCTTGTGCTGGCGGCCTTTTTAAGCTTCGTAGGGGGTAAAAGCGCGCATGTCGACCATCCGCCCGGTGTTCTACGTTTCCGATGGAACCGGTATCACCGCTGAAACCATTGGGCATAGCCTGCTCACCCAGTTCTCCGGGTTCAGCTTCATTACCGACCGCATGTCGTTTGTCGACGACCCCGAAAAAGCGCGTGAAGCCTGTGCCCGGATCCAGGCGGCAGGGGAGCGGTACCAGGTCCGGCCGATCGTGGTGAACTCCTGCGTGGACCAGAGCCTGAGCCTGATCCTGGCCGACAGCGGGGCGCTGATGCTGGATGTGTTCGCGCCGTTCATCGAGCCGCTGGAGCGTGAACTGGCCAGCCCGCGCCTGGCCCGGGTCGGCCAGGCCCACGGCATGGTCGACTTCGACACCTACCACCGCCGCATCAACGCGATGAACTTCGCCCTGACCCACGATGACGGTATCGCGGTGAACTACGACGATGCCGACGTGATCCTGGTGGCGGTGTCGCGCGCCGGCAAGACGCCCACCTGCATCTACCTGGCCCTGCATTACGGCGTGCGTGCGGCCAACTACCCGCTGACCGACGAGGACCTGGAAAGCGATCGCCTGCCGCCACGCCTGCGCAATTACCGGCGCAAGCTGTTCGGCCTGACCATCGACCCGGACCGCCTGCAGCAGATCCGCCAGGAGCGCCGCCCGAACTCGCGCTACGCCAACCTGGAGACCTGCAAGCGCGAGGTGGCCGCGGCCGAGGTGATGTTCCAGATGGAGCGGATCCCGACGCTGAGCACCACCCATACCTCGATCGAGGAGATTTCCAGCAAGGTGCTGGCCACGCTGGGGCTGCAGCGCGAGTTGTATTGATTCCGGTGGAGCCGGTAGAGCCGGCCGCTGGCCGGCTGATCGATGGACCCTCGGCCGCGATATTGCGCTGCCGGCCAGCGGCCGGCACTACCCCAGGGCTTGGCTTGCGCATGTACGCCCCCACGTTGAAGCACCAACGTGTAGGATCGACCCATGGCCCGAGCCTTGCCCCGTACCGAACGCATTCCCCGCCTGAGCCGGTTGAGCTGGCTCATGGGCCTGTACGCGGAGAACTATCGCCATCTGGTGCGCCTGTTCGAACCGGCCGGACTGGTGGCGGGCAGCTACATCTCCTCGATCGGCGACGGCCTGGATGTGCGCCTGGACGTGATCGAATGCCACCGCTACACGGTGGAACTGCGCCTGACCTACGACCTGGCCGACCCGGTCACCGGTGAGCCGGACCCGTCGGCCTACGTCCGCCTGTACCGTGATGCGCGCCAGGCCGAGACCACCCATTGCTACGTCGGCCGCCGCTGGCAGGACACCATGGGCCTGTACCCGCCGCCGGCGGAACTGATCAGCCACCGCATGCGCATGAACACCTTCCTCGGCAAGTGGCTGGAATACCTCGCCGAGCGCGGCCACGGCGTGGCCACCCTGCGCCGCGATCCTGATGGCGCCACTGCGGCTGCCGAACGCCGCCTGTCGCTGGTGCGCTGATCGGCCATAATCCACGGCTGACCTGCCGCTGGATGCTGCCCATGCCGTACACCCCGATCGTCGCCACCCTGGGCTACGTGCTGTCGCCCGATCGTCGCCAGGTGCTGATGATCCACCGCAACACCCGGCCCGGTGACCACCACCTGGGCAAGTACAACGGGCTGGGCGGCAAGATCGAACCAACCGAAGACGTTGCGGCAGGCATGCGCCGCGAGATCGCCGAGGAAGCCGGCATCGACTGCACCGGCATGCGCCTGCGCGGCACCATCAGCTGGCCGGGTTTCGGCAAGCACGGCGAGGACTGGCTGGGCTTCGTGTTCGTCATCGACAGTTTCGAAGGCACCCCGCACGGCGGCAACCATGAAGGCACGCTGGAGTGGGTGGACCTGGACAAGCTGGACACGCTGCCGATGTGGGAGGGCGACCGCAACTTCCTGCCGCTGGTATTCGACGCCGACCCGCGCCCGTTCCACGGCGTGATGCCGTACCAGGACGGCCGCATGGTCAGCTGGTCCTACAGCCGGCTGTAAACCGGCGAATCGGGAGGGGGGCGATCTTTCGAGTGGGGATCAACCTTCCAGGTGGGTGCCAACCTTGGTTGGCACGCTCTTCCGGTTGATTAATGTCCGGGCAATATTGACGAACGCAAATTACCCGGGCAATATTCGTGCATCACCTCCGATGCCATTGCCATGCCTGCGTCCCGACTCCCTCCCTTCAGTTGCTTCGACGGCCACCGGCTGGTCGCCTCCGGTACCCCGGAAGTGGCTGCGCTGGCGCTGAAGCAGCTGCGTGCCGGCAACGCTGCCGGTCCGCTGCTTGTGTTCGACAACGCTACCGGCCGCACCCGTGATTTCGATACGCGCGGCAGTGACGCAGAACTGCTGGCGCGGGTCGTCGAAGCCTTTCCCGCCGCCGTCGAGGCGGATGCCGACGTTACTGCCGAAGAGGCGCCGGCAACTCCGCGTGGCCGCGGCCGCCCCAAGCTGGGCGTGGTCGCACGCGAAGTGACCCTGCTGCCGCGCCACTGGGCGTGGCTGGCCGAGCAGCCCGGCGGGGCCTCGGTAGTGCTGCGCAAGCTGGTGGAGGCGGCCAGCCGTGCTGGTGCCGACAAGGACCGGCAGCGCCGCCACAGCGAGCGTGCCTATCACTTCCTGCAGACCATCGCCGGAGACCTGCCGGGTTTCGAGGAGGCCATCCGCATGCTGTTCGCGCATGACCGGGCGGGCCTGGAAATGGCGTTGCGCAGCTGGCCCGAGGATGTGCGCAATCACGCCCTGCGCCTGGCCTTCGATGATTCTTCGGACCACGCAGACGGCTGAGCCACTGCGCCGTTGCTGAGCGGCGGCGCCACCTGATCGCGGGCCACGGCCGCCCGCTCCCTTTGCTTTGCTGGCGGAAACGCCGGGCAGGGCAGCGCCTTGCCCAGAGAACCCCATGGACACCCCCGCACATCCCATCCCCCCGGTCGCGCCGCCCCTCTGGCACACCTATCTGAACCTGCTGCTGCCGATGCTGCTGACCAACGCATTGCAGCTGGCCGCAGGCACGCTGGACAACATCTACCTCGGCCATCTGCTGGGTACGCAGGCGGTGGCCGCCGCCGCAGCGTTCTTCCCTGTCTTCTTCCTGCTGCTGGCCTTGGTAATGGGTCTGGCGACCGGTGCGACGGTGCTGATCGGCCAGGCCTGGGGAGCGGGCCGGCCGCAACAGGCTCGCGCGGTGGCCGGCAGTGCGGTGGCACTGATTCTGCTGTTGTCAGTGCTGGTGATGGCGGTCGGCGGCGGTTTCGCGCTACCGCTGCTGGCGGCACTGGGCACGCCCGCGCCGATCCTCGGCGAATCCATCGTCTATGCCCGTGTCCTGCTGCTGGCGGCACCGGCGTTCTTCCTGCTGTGGCTGGCCACTGCGGTGAGCCGTGCGGTGGGCGATGCCAAAACGCCGCTGCATGCGCTGCTGCTGGCCACGGTGGTCGGCCTGCTGTGCACGCCGCTGCTGATCCTGGGCTGGGCCGGCCTGCCGCAGCTGGGCGCGGCCAGTGCGGCAGTCTCGGCGGCGCTCGCCTCGCTGCTGGCCCTGGCCTGGCTGATGTGGCGGTGGCAGCGGATGGGGCACCCGTTGGCCCCGGGGCATGAGTTGCTGCAAGCCATCCGCTTTGATGGAGCGCTGATCCGTTCGATGCTGCGCATCGGCATACCGTCTTCGTTGCAGATGCTCAGCCTGGCCATTGCCGAAATCGTGCTGCTGGGCTGGATCAACCGCTATGGCTACACGGCCACGGCCGCCTACGGTGCGGTCAACCAGTTGATGAGCTGGGTGCAGCTGCCGGCGATGTCGCTGGGCATCACTGCCACCATCCTCGCGGCGCATGCGATGGGCGCGGGGCGTACGGCACGGCTGCCGGCCATCGCACGCACAGGCGTGCTGCTTGGACTGGCGATGCTGAGCGGGGTGGTGGTGCTGGTTGTGGCGCTGGCGCCCTGGCTGACCGGCCTGATCCTGGCGGCGACCGACGTGCGCGAACTGGCCGCGTTGCAGTTGCGCACCGTGGTGTGGGGCGTGCTGGCGATGGGAGGCAGTGCGGTGCTGGTCGGAGTGATGCGCGGCAGCGGCACGGTGCTGTTGCCGGCGTTGCTGGGCATGGCTGCCGTGTTGCTGCTGGAGCTGCCGTTGGCGATGTGGCTGCAATCCCGGCACGGTCTGGCCGGGCTGTGGTGGGCATGGCCGCTGGGGTTGCTGGCCATGCTGGTGATGCAGGTGTTCTGTTTCGCGCATTGGCGGCGCCGGGTGCAGGCTGGGTAGTGCCGGCCGCTGGCCGGCAATCCGCAATGGCCGGAGCAGCCGGCCAGCGGCCAGCACTACCACTTCAGCACCGCTGTGCCAGCAGCAGGTGGAAGTGTTTTTCGCGCGCCTGGCCATCATTGCCGGTCGCGGTTTCCCGGTGGCTGCGCCAGGCCGAGACGCGGAAGCCGGACACGCGCAGGGCCAGCTCCACCGCGTCCAGCTCATGCAGCTGGAAGTCGGCGGCGAATGGCAGGCTGCGCATGAAGCTGGCATCGCCGAAGGCCAGGCACAGGCGGCCGCCCCGGCGCAGCACCCGCGCCAGTTCGTCCAGCACCGGGGCCAGGTTCGGCCAGAAGTACAGGGTGTTGACCGCCAGCGCGGCATCCATCGCGGCATCGGCGACCGGCAGTGCATGGGCGTCGCCGTGTCGCATCGCCGCACGTTCGGCCACCCCGGCGTCGGCCAGCCGCTGGTTGCCGGCCTCGACCATGGCCGTGGACAGCTCGATGCCCAGATAGTGGCTGCCGGTGGCCTGCAGCATCAGTGGCGCGAAGGCCGCATTGCCCGGGCCGACCTCCAGGACCCGTTCGCCGGCACCGACGGCCAGCAGCCCGATTGCGGCCAGGTTGAGTGCGCCGTTGCTGTGGTTCATCGAGTCGGCCACCGCCAGCGCGGCCTCGCCGTGGGGCTGCCGCAGCTGTGCGGCCAGGGTGGGAGCATCCAGCATCATCATCGTCCGTTGCAGAGTTTCGGACGTGGCGGCGGCGGGTCCGCCGGTGACAATAGCGCCGACCTTGTGGCTTGGGAAGTAGGGAAACCCCGCTTCCGGGTGATGAGGAAATGTCCAGCGTCGCAGTCGGTGAGATCTGGTTGTCCACAGGGGGTGTGGATTACGCGTGGGCAACTTTGTGGATAAGCCGCGACAGGCGCCACCCCCCTAGGCTGTCAAGATGGGTGGCGAAAAATTCACCGCCGGTGAGGGCGGGTGAGGGAGCGGTGAAGGCGGGTCCTGCCAGTGCTGTCGCCAGCGGCGGCGCTCGCGGTAACCTGTGGGCCTTGATGCTCCGTGAGACCCCATGAAACGTCACTTCTCGATGCTGCGCGAATTCCAGCTGGCCGACTGGTTCACCCTGGCCAATGCTTTCTGCGGCACCGGTGCGGTCTTTGCCGCGATGCGCTTCCTGCAGGACGGCGAGCGCGGCTACCTGCTGTTCGGCATGGCGCTGATCCCGCTGGCCTTCATCTTCGACGCGCTCGACGGGCGCATCGCGCGCTGGCGCAAGTCCAGCTCCACCCTCGGCCGCGAGCTGGACTCGCTGTCCGACGTGATCTCCTTCGGCGTGGCGCCGGCGGCACTGGCCTATGCCTGCGGCATGCAGGGCGGCTGGGACTGGCTGGTGCTGAGCTACTTCGTCTGCTGCGGTGTCAGCCGCCTGGCACGCTACAACGTCACCGCCGAGGCGCTCGCCGGCGACGAGGGCAAGGTCACGTATTTCGAGGGCACCCCGATCCCGACCAGCCTGGTGCTGGTGATCGTACTGGCGATTGCCGCCGGTACCGATGCCATCGGCCAGAACATCTGGTTCGGCCAGTGGCAGATCGGCCCGTGGCAGCTGCACCCGATGGTGCTGCTGTTCGCCCTGTCCGGGTCGCTGATGATCAGCAAGACCCTGCGCATTCCCAAGCCATGAACCAGCCCTTCGGAGGCCTGCGATGACCAGCTCGGCCCACGACGCCGGCAGCAGCGATTTCGAAACGCTGGCGCGGCAGTACTTCGGTGCCTGGGGCGATGCGCTGCGCCACGCGAGCACGCCCGGTGCACCGGCCGGCGGCGACCCCGGCAGCTGGCAACGGCTGTTCGACTGGTGGAGCCAGCTGTTGCCCGAACAGGGGCAGGGTGCGCCGGAAGATGCCGTGCGCCGTTTCCGCGAACAGGCCGGCAGCTGGTACGGCACCATGCAGGAAGTGGCCGCGCGTTTCGCCGGCCGCGATGCCAGCAGCGCCGAGGTGGCCCATGCCTGGCGCGAGGCGGTGCAGGGGCAGGGCGATGGCATGCTGCAGTGGATGCTGCAGGGCGCCCGTGGCAGCACCCACGCCGGCGCCACCGTGCCCGACTTCGCCGCATGGCTGCAGCAGTTCCAGCTGCAGGCGGGCCCGTGGCTGCAGAGCCCGGCGTTCGGCCCCGGCCGCGAGCACCAGGCGCGCTGGCAGGCGCTGCTGCGGGCGCAGGAGGAGTACCAGCAGCATTCGCGCGCCTACGTTGATCAGATCAGGCAGGCGTTGGACGAGGCCTTCGCGTTGTTCGAGCAGCGTCTGGCCGAGCACGAACAGCCCGGCAGCCAGTTGACCAGCGCCCGCGCGATGTTCGACCTGTGGATCGAAGTGGCCGAGGAGGCCTACGCCAAGGTCGCCATGTCCGAACCGTTCCAGCAGGTGTACGCCTCGCTGGGCAACGCGCAGATGCGCCTGCGCGCCGGCCTGCAGCGCGAGGTGGAACAGATGAGTGAGCGTATCGGCCTGCCGACCCGCAGCGAGATGGACGCCGCGCATCGCCGTATTGCCGAACTGGAGCGCAGCCTTCGCCGCCTGCAGGCACAGGTGGCGGTGCTGGCGGGGACCGCCGCGGTCGATCCGGTGTCGCAGCCGGCACCGGCGAAGGTGAAGCCGGCCGCGCGCAAAGCCGCGAAGAAGGCCGCGCCGGCGAAGAAGGCGCCTGCAAAGAAGGTGTCTGCGAAGAAGGCTGCGTCTCGCGCTTCCACTCGGGCGCGTGACCGATGAAAGGACCGCTGGGCTTCAACGCCGATGACCTGATGCAGGAGACCCTTGCCATGCAGCGCAAGCTGATGGAAGGGCTGAAGCTGCTGCCGCAGGTGGAAGACGTGGACTATGGCGTGACCGCGCGCGAGGAAGTCTGGCGTGACGGCAAGGTGGTGCTGTACCGCTTCGTCGGCGAACAGGCACCGACCCGGCGCACGCCGCTGCTGATCGTCTACGCGCTGGTCAACCGGCCGTACATGGTCGACCTGCAGGCCGACCGTTCGCTGGTGCAGAAGCTGCTGGCGCTGGGCCAGGACGTGTACGTGCTGGACTGGGGCTACCCGGACCGGTCCGAACGCTTCCAGACCCTGGAGGACTACCTGCTGCGCTATATCGATGGTGCGGTGGACGCGCTGCGCACCCGCAGTGGCGGCCCGGTCGACCTGCTCGGCATCTGCCAGGGCGGGGTGTTCGCGCTGTGCTACGCCGCGCTGCGCCGGCAGAAGCTGGGCAAGCTGATCACCATGGTCACCCCGGTCGACTTCCAGACGGCTGACAACATGCTCTCGCATTGGGCGCGGCAGGTGGACGTGGACCTGCTGGTCGACACGCTGGGCAACATCCCGGCCGACCTGATGAATGCCAGTTACCTGATGCTCAAGCCATTCCGCCTGAACGTGCAGAAGTACGTCGGCCTGCTCGACATCCTCGATGACAAGGCCGCGCTGGAGGATTTCCTGCGCATGGAGAAGTGGATCTTCGATTCACCGGACCTGGCGGGCGAGGCGTTTCGCGATTTCATCAAGCAGTTCTACCAGGGCAATGGGCTGGTGAACGGCACGGTGCGGATCGGCGAGGAAGCGGTGGATCTGTCGCAGGTGACGCTGCCGGTGCTGAACATCTATGCCGAGCAGGACCATCTGGTGCCACCGGATGCCTCGCGCGCGATGCGCGGGCGTTTGGGCACGGACGACTACACCGAGTCCAGTTTCCGTGGTGGGCATATTGGTATCTACGTTTCCGGCCGCGCGCAGCGCGAAGTACCGGCCACGATCGATGGCTGGTTGAAGGCGCGCGATCTGTAGAGTCGAGCCATGCTCGACTGACTTGGGGGTGATGATGTACCGGATTTTGTTGATTCTTGCGGCACTGCTGACAGCACCACTTGCCCACGCCGCACCCAGTACGGATGCACGCCGGGAGATCGCCCAGCTGATCGCCAGCCTGGATGGCTCCCAATGCCGTTTCCAGCGCAATGGCAGCTGGTACGACGGCAGCGACGCGCGCGCGCACCTGCAGCGCAAGTACGATTACCTGCTGAAAAAGGGCATGGTGGACAGCGCCGAGCAGTTCATCGAGCGCGCTGCCAGCCAGAGCAGCATGAGTGGCAAACCCTACCGCATCCAGTGTCCGGGGCAGCCTGAACAGACCGCAGCCGCCTGGTTCGGCGCACGCCTGCAGGCCCTGCGCCACCGCACGCCGTAGACATGGGGGCGGTGTAGAGTCGAGCCATGTTCGACTGCCTTGTCCGTTTCCCGGAGCTGCCGCCATGAACACCACGCCCAAAACGCTGTCGCGTTCATTGAACGACCGCATGATTGCCGGCGTGATGGGCGGCATTGCCCATCGCTTCGGCTGGAATGCGACCCTGCTGCGGGTGATCTACGTGCTGGTTTCGCTGGCCTCCGCCGCCTTCCCTGGCATCCTGGTCTACCTGATCCTGTGGCTCCTGATCCCCAACGAGGCCGATTGAAGACTGGAGCAACGCCCTGGCCGATCTGGCTGCGCGCGCTGCAGGTGCTGGGCGCGGTGTGGACGTCACCCAATTCCCTGCTCGGCGTGATCGGCGGCCTGGCTGGCATGCTTGGCGGCGCGACATTGCGCTGGAGCGGGCGTGACTGCGCGCTGGTGTTCGACCACTGGCCGTGGGGGCCAGGCGGGGCGATCACTCTGGGGAACGTGATCCTGCATACCGGCCATGACCTGGGCATTTCCTGCCGCACCTATGCGCATCAGGCAGGGTGGGGCGTGGAGCCGCTGATCCGGCTGGATGATCACGAACGGGCGCACGTGTACCAGTACATGGTGCTGGGCCCGCTGTACCTGCCGGTGTACCTGCTGTGCGGCGGGGTGAGTGCGCGCAATCCGTTCGAACGGGCGGCCGATCATTTCGCCCGGTTCGGGCGTGGCTGGTGGCCGTAGTTTCCAGCCAACGGCGCAGCCCCTCGTGGGTGGTCGCGGAATGCGTTTCATGCGATTGGGCCAGGCGGGGTGGGTTCGCGGGACACGCCGTAAACCCGTCCCTGGGGGCTCGATGGCGCCTTGCTCGTGTGCGCAGTCCTGCGCACACGGCAAGACCGGGGTTGGGCGTCCTGCCCAACCCGCCCGAGGCATGCCTCGGGCCCATGGCGCCAACGGTCCCGCGAACCCACCCCGCCCGGCCCCTGACAGTTTCCGTGCGCGTCCAGCCACGGAGAAGAAATAGAACAGCAGAAGCGGGTCGCGCGCTTCGCTTGCTCGCGAGCGGGGCATGGCTTGGCTTGGCTTGGCTTGGCTCTACAGGAAGCAACAAATCAGCCGGCCAAGCTGTTTTTGCTTTTGATCTTCTTTTTTCTTTTCCGTGGGGGGG
>NZ_JCAFSW010000019.1:0-15068 GCF_059369635.1 Stenotrophomonas sp. YJH_SMC_58 | reverse complement strand
TGCCGAACGGTAGTGCCGGCCGCTGGCCGGCAACCGCGTTGATCCCGCCACACAGGGATGCCGGCCAGAGGCCGGCACTACCGGGGCATCAGCCCAGCGCTTCGGCCACGGCGCGGAAGACCTGCTGCATCTGCAGCGGCTTGTGCAGCACATGCACCTCCACGCCGTCCGGGAAGGCATCGGCCGCGACCGGCACTGCCGGGTCTTCCAGTACCAGTGCCGGGCCGCGATAGCCCAATGTCGCCATCTCGCCCAGCAGCTGGCTGGCCGGCAGCAGCTTGGAGCCGGCATCGGCAATCACCAGCGCGGGCATCGCCTCCTGCTGCATCCAGCGCAGCGCTGCCGGCCCATCGGAGGCCAACTGCAGCTGGTAGCCCTGGCTGGACAGCGCATTGCCCAGCAGCGATAGACGCGTGGCTTCGCCATCGACCACCAGGATCGATTGGCCGCTGCCCAAGGCCACCAGCTGTTCGATCGGCTCGCTGCCATCGATGGCGTCGTGCATCGGCAGGCGCAGTTCGAAGCAGGTGCCCTGCCCCGGCTGGCTGCTGACGTGAATGCTGCCGCCGGCACCTTCAACGATGCGCTTGCAGGAAATCAGCCCCAAGCCAGTGCCGTCGGCCTTGGTTGTGAAGAACGGATTGAACAGGTGCGACAGCGTGTCCGCATCCATGCCGACGCCTTCGTCGGCGACCCGTATGTGCATCCAGTCCACGCCATCGCGATGGCCAGCATGGCTGGCAGTCAGGCTCAGGCGGCCACCGTTGGGCATCGCCTGTATCGCGTTGAGCGCCAGGTTCAGCATCACCTGCTGCAGTTCGGTGTAGTTGGCGTCGACCACCAGGCCTTCGTCCTGCACCTGCAATTCCAGGCGCACCGCATCAGGCACGTTGCTGCGCAACAGTAGTGCCACCGCATCGAACAGGCCATCGATCTCGATGCGCTCGCTCGGCTTGCGCGAACCGCGCACGAACGACAGCATCGATTCGGCCATCTCATGGCCACGGCGGCCGCACTCGGCGATGACATCGGCCAGGTGGTGCAGCTGCGGATCGTCGGTACGCGCCTTCAGCAGGTCCGGCATGATCAGCAACGGCTGCAGGATGTTGCGCAGGTCGTGGCTGAGCCCGGCTGCCAGCAGCGACAGGCTTTCCAGGCGCTGTGCGCGCATCAGCTCGGTTTCCACCCGTGCGCGCTCGATCGCGCTGCGTGCATCGCGGATCGCACGTGCCACCGCCGACGGCAGGCGCGCCGGCTGGTGCTTGATGATGTAGTCATTGGCGCCCTTCTGCAGCGCCGCCACCGCATTCTCCTCACCCATGGTGCCGGAGACGAAGATGAAGGGTACTTCCGGCGAGGTCTCGCGCACGATGCGCAGCGCGTCATCACCGGAAAACCCCGGCATGCTCAGGTCGGACAGCACGATGTCCGGCTGGAACGCGGCCAGTGCCTGGCGCAGTTCGGCCTCGCTCTCGACACGCTCGAAGCGGGCCTCCAGGCCCGCATCGAGCATCTGTTCGGACATCAGCTCGGCATCTTCCGGTGAGTCCTCCACCAGCAGGATGCGCAGCGCCCCCAGGGCGGGACCGGTCAAGGGCATGGGCTCACTCGAGTTCCGGTGCCTGGTTGATCAACGCCCAGAACTTGCCCAGCGTCTGTACGGCGCCAAAGAACTGGTCCACGTCCACTGGCTTGACCACATAAGCATTCACGCCCATGTCCCAGCTCCGGGCCAGATCGCTTTCCTCGCGCGAGGACGACAGGATCACCACCGGCAGGCGCTTGAGCTCTTCGTGTTCGCGGATCTGCCGCAGTACTTCCAGGCCATCCATGCGCGGCATCTTGATATCCAGCAGCAGCACCGCCGGCAGGCCTTCCTCGCGGTTGGCGAAGGCACCACGGCGCAGCAGGTAGTCCATCACTTCCACGCCATCCTCGACGTGCACGATGGGGTTGGCCAGACGCGCCTCTTCCAGGGCGTCGATCGCCATTTCGGCGTCGGCCGGGCTGTCTTCGGCGAGAAGAATGGTGCGCAAAGTGGTCATGCAGAAGGCCCTTGTTTGTCCGCATCGATCGCGGGAGGCAGGTAGAAGTGGAAGGTGGCGCCGACGTCCGGTTCAGCCTCGGCCCAGATACGGCCGCCATGACGGGTGAGCACGCGGCGCACGCTGGCCAGGCCGATGCCGGTACCCGGGTAGTCGCTGGCCTTGTGCAGGCGCTGGAACACGCCGAACAGTTTGCCGGCATAAGCCATGTCAAAGCCTGCACCATTGTCGCTGACCGTGAACTGATGACCGCCGTCAGGCTGCGGCTGGTAGTCCACGCGGATCTTCGCCGGTTCGCGGTTGCCCGAGTACTTCACCGCGTTGCCGAGCAGGTTCAGCCAGACCTGGCGGATCATGTTCTCATCGCCGACCACGATCGGCAGCGGCGCGATGCTCCACTCCACCTGGTGCACATGGCCACTGTTCTCCGCCTCGGCCTGCAGGTTGGAATCGAGCATGGCGCGGGTATCGGCCACCAGCGACTGCATGTCCACCGCCTGCTGGCGCATCGCCGCGCGGCCCAGGCGCGAGTAGACCAGCAGGTCATCGATCAGCGCCGCCATGCGCCGGGCCGAACTGGAGATCACGTCCAGGTAATGACGGCTCTTGTCATCGGCAGCGTCGCCCAGGTGGCGCGACAGCTTGTCGGAGAATCCGGCGACGTGGCGCAGCGGTGCGCGCAGGTCATGCGAGACCGAGTAGCTGAAGGCCTCCAGCTCGCGGTTGACCTCGGACACCTGCGCGACCTTGCCTTCCAGCTGGCGGTTGAGCTCTTCAACGCGCAGCTGGACTGCGCGTTGCATGGTGACATCGCTGACCGTCAGCAGCACCACTTCATCATCGGTATCGGGCAGCGGCATGCGCCGTGCGTTCAGCAGCATGTAGCGCGCCATGCCGTCGGCGGTGCGCTGTTCGTGCTCGAAATCCCACAGCTCGCGGCCGCGCAGCAGCACGTCGGACAGGCGTTGGCGCACGACGGCGTCCTTCCAGGCACCGTCGCCGACGCTTTCCAGCAGCAGGCCATCGGCGCGTTCGTCCTGCAGCCCGTACAGCTCGGCGAAGGCGGGGTTATGCAACTGCACGCGCAGGTCGCGGTCGAGCAGCACAATGGGTTCGCGCACGGTCTGCAACACCGATGCCGCGCGTGCCGCCGAGCGCAGCGATTGGCGTTCGGCGTGCAGGCGCCGCCCGATCTGCCGCTGCAGGAGCCAAAGCACCAGGCCGAGCAGTCCCAGCTGGATCACCAGCGAACTCCAAGACACCAGCTCGGTCTGCTTGCGCTGGCGCGCCGCCTGCTCGGCCCGCAGTGTCAACAGTTGCTGTTCGCTGGCCTGGAGTTCTTCCACCAGGCCACGGATCGGATAGCGCGTGCTCAGGTCCTTCACCAGCTCGCGTTGATCGCTGTTGGGTTCAGATCTGGCCAGCTCGCGGGCAAGCGCCATCCGCCCTTCCAGCATCGATTCGATACGGCCGATGCGGATCAGCTGGTCGGGGTTGTCGCGGGTCATCCGCCCCAGTTCGGCCAAGCGACCGGGAATGTCGTTGGCTGCGGCCATGCGCTCGCGCAGCCCGGGTGCGTCCACGCCCTTGGACAGCGTCAATGCGGCCGATTCGACGTCGCGCACATCAGCCTGCAGCTGCTGCAGGGCCAAGCCCACCGCCTGGGTATGGTTGACCCAGGCCATTGCCTGCTCGTTGTCCTGCTGCAGTTTGCGCAGGGTCAACCACGGCACCACGATGATCGCTGCGGCCGCCAGCCCCAGGGCCGGCAACCGCCAGCGGTCCCAGATGTCGTCACTGAAAACCAGCGCCATAGTTCCTCTTCAGCACGGCCGCAGGGCGTCGGCCGGACCCTGTCCGGCTGCGGCGGAACCGGCAATATAGCGCAGGCGGTCACAACGCAGGGGTTTCCCCCCTGGTTGGCTGAACAGGTTCGCAGTCCTCAGACCTGTAGAGCCGGGCCAAGCTCGGCTGCCTTGGAGTTCCAGCCGAACATGGCCGCGGCCCTACAGCTCAACGGGCGCCCCGCGAGGGGGCGCCCGTCAGCTTCAGCGCTTGGCGGCAGCGCTGACCTTCAATGCGGCTGCATCAACGCGGGTCACGCCCTTGATGCCCTTGGCGGTGGTGACGGCCTTGTCCTTCTCGGCCTGGCTCGCTACGGCACCGCTCAGGCTGACCACGCCGTTCACGGTTTCCACCTTGATTTCGGTACCCGGAACGTTGCTGCTGGCGAGCAGGTCGGCCTTCACCTTGGTGGTGATCCAGGTATCGGTCACCGGCTCGTTGGAATCGTGGCGATCAGCATGGGTCGCCGGGTGCGTGCTGGTCGGCGGGCTCTTCGCGGCCGGATCCTTGGCGAATGCGGCCGAGGAGGACAGCGCCAGGCCCAGCGTCAGGGCGGAGGCAATCAGCGTGCGGGTCGTATTGCTCATCGTGTCGTACTCCTTCGGAATGTGCTGCCAGTCTGGACAAACCGGCGTAGAGCAGGCGTGGCGTTGCGGTCATGCCGCTGTGAATCGGGCTACCTGCAACGACAACCGTTCAGCTTTGGCCCGTGAGCCCGCGTCGTTTACCCTGCCCTTCCCACTGCCGGAGCTCTGTCATGCGCCCCGACCTGCAACTGGCCCTGATCGGCTACGGCCTCGCCGGCCGTGTCTTCCACGCACCGCTGATCCAGCACACACCCGGCCTGGTGCTGCACAGCATCGTCAGTTCGCAGCGAGACACGTTGCTGCGCGCGTTCAGCGACGTGCACGTGCGTGCCACGCCGCAGGAGGTGTTCGACGACCCGGCCGTGGATGCCGTAGTGATCGCCACGCCCAATGAACAGCACGCGCCGCTGGCGATCGCAGCGCTGGCCGCCGGCAAGCACGTGCTGGTCGACAAGCCGTTCGCGCTGGATGTCGCTGAAGCCGAAGCCGTTCTGGCTGCGGCACGCGATGCCGGACGCATCGCCACCGTCTTCCAGAACCGGCGCTTCGATGCCGACTTCCTCACGCTGCAGGCGCTGCTTGCGGACGGGACACTGGGCGACATCGCCGAGTGCCATGTGCACTTCGATCGCTATCGCCCGCAGGTGCGTGACCGCTGGCGCGAGCAGGACGGTCCCGGCAGTGGCCTGTGGTACGACCTGGGCCCGCACCTGCTGGACCAGATGCTGGTGCTGTTCGGCTGGCCCGAAGCGATCGATGCTGATCTGGCCGTGCAGCGCGATGGCGGCAGCGCCATCGATTACTTCCACGCCGTGCTGCACTACCCGCGGCATCGCGCGATCGTGCATTCCGGTTCCCTGGTGGCAGCTCCCACGCCGCATTTCAGCGTGCATGGCAGCAAGGCCAGTTGGATCAAGCACGGCCTGGATGTGCAGGAAGCGCAGCTGCGCCGCGGTGTGGCGCCCGGTGCGCCCGGCTGGGGCATCGACCCGCGGCATGGCGAGCTGGTGCGCTGTGATGCCGAGGACAACGTGCAGCGCGGCACCGTCGACAATCTGCCCGGTGACTACCGTCGGTTGTATGCGCAGTTCGCCGCGGCCATGCATGGCGACGGCGAAGCCACGGTCGATCCGGTGCAGGCGCTGCAGCTGATGCGGCTGCTGCAGGCAGGCATGGACAGTGCGCGCGAAGGGCGGCGGATCGCGTTGGGGTGATCGGCAGGGCTGCGCCCTGCACCCGTGGTAGTGCCGGCCGCTGGCCGGCAACCTCAACAGCAACGACAAAAACCGGCAATCCGTGAGATGGCAGGATGGGTCCGGTTGCGGGAGCCGGACCCACCCCGCCTTCGACAGAGTCCCGCGCCCGACGGTAGGTGTCGACCTTGGTCGACACATCGACGTGGAAGCCATCGGAGACGGCTTTTGCAGAGTCGAGCCATGCTCGACTGCCTGCATGGGGTCAGAGCCCTTTCCTGCGGAAAGGGATCCGACCCCGGCTTCGTGCTTACGATTTCTTGATCGCGTGGCCGCCGAATTCGTTGCGCATCGCCGACAGCAGGCGGTCGGTGAACGAATTGGATTCGCGCGAGCGCAGGCGTTCCAGCAGCGACAGGGTGATCACCGGTGCCGGCACATCGAGCGAGATCGCTTCGGCCACGGTCCAGCGGCCTTCACCGGAGTCCTCCACGTACGGCGCGATGCCATCCAGCGACGGATTGCGCTTGAGGGCTTCGGTGCTCAGGTCCAGCAGCCACGAGCGCACCACGCTGCCGTGGCGCCAGACTTCGGCCACCTGGGCCAGGTCCAGTTCCATTTCCTGCTTGCGCTCCATCAGCGCGAAGCCCTCCGCGTAGGCCTGCATCATTCCGTACTCGATGCCGTTGTGGACCATCTTGGTGAAGTGGCCAGCGCCGGACGGGCCGACACGACCCCAGCCACGGTCTTCGGCCGGTGCCAGCGTGCGCAGCAGCGGTGCGATCTGCTCCACCACCGCCGCTTCACCACCGACCATCAGGCTGTAGCCTTCCTGCAGGCCCCATACGCCACCGCTGGTGCCGCAGTCGACGTAGCCCAGGTCGTCTTCGGCCAGCGCCTTGGCGCGACGGATCGAGTCCTGGTAGTTGGAGTTGCCGCCGTCGATGACGATGTCACCCTCGGCCAGGTGCGGAGTCAGCTGACCCAGGGTCTGGTCGACGGTTTCGCCGGCCGGCACCATCAGCCACACCACGCGCGGCACCGGCAGCGCGGCCACCGCGGCGGCCAGCGAATCGACCACCTCCAGGCCGGCCTCGGCGGCGCGCTGGCGGGCACCTTCGCCC
Source organism: Stenotrophomonas sp. YJH_SMC_58 (assembly GCF_059369635.1). NCBI lineage: Bacteria > Pseudomonadati > Pseudomonadota > Gammaproteobacteria > Lysobacterales > Lysobacteraceae > Stenotrophomonas > Stenotrophomonas sp. YJH_SMC_58. Next base: position 8,274 of record NZ_JCAFSW010000019.1, on the reverse strand, counting down.
GGGTCGTAGCCGACGACGCGGTGGCCGCCGCGATGCAGGCGCTGGGCCATGTTGGCGCCCATGCGGCCGAGGCCGATCATTGCAATATCCATTGTTTCACCTTCAGTTGGGGTCTAGGGTCAGGCTGCCTGGCCTGCCGGTATCCGCGCAGTGGCGCAGCTGCGCCTCGCGCCAACGCCGGTAGAGCGTGGTATGCAGATTGTGCACCGCCAGGTCGATCGAAAAGGGGGTTCGCGGGTTGCGGTCAAGCAGGCGGGCGATGTGGTAGCCGATGGGACGTATACCGCGCGGATGCACATAGATCACGAACTGCTGGTAGAACGGATCGTCCAGCAGGCGGTCCATGCGTGCCAGCGTGGCGTGGTAGCGCGGTTCCAGCCGTGCACGAAGGTCCGGGTCGCGCTCGAACAACAGGCGTTCGAAGTAGCGCCGGCCGATACGCGGGATGTCCTGCGCCAGCGCCCACAGCTCGGCATTGCGCTGGTCGTACCAGGCAAGGCCGCCGTGCGCGGCCAACGCCTGCGCGGCCTCCTCGCCCACCGACACCACCACGAAGTTTTCGGCCTGGTTGCTCAGGTCGTCCAGCATGCCCTTGTCGTACACATGTTCGATGAAACCAGGCACACCGACGAAGGCCTGGCGGCCCATCGCCGAGGTGCGCACCGCCTTGCCATCGGCGAAGTAGTCACCGGCGTGTGCGCCAAGCAGGATGCTGTCGGTATCGTGCAGCGCGAGGAACGTACCGATCGACAGTTCTTCTGCGGAGAATGCAGCGTCGAAGGCCGCATCGCCATACAGCTCGCGCTGTGTGGCCAGTTGTGCGACCTGGCGACCGACTCCACATTCGGCGCGTACATTGCCGCTGTAGAACGCCTGCAGCGCCTGGCTGTTGCCCGTAATGGGCACGAAACCGCGGCCGAAGCTTCGCGTGCGCTGCCAGCCTTGCGCGTGTGCGCCGTGCAGGCCGAAGCCGATCCAACCGAGCTGCAGGCCAGAGAAGCGGAATCCTGCATTGCCCTGCAGTGCAGCAGCGGCACGTTGCGTGGCTGCATCCAGCTGGAAGGCGTAGGCGCAAACCGTAGCCGGATCGTCCAGCACCTGCTGCAGCAACGCCTTGCGCGCTGCAGCGGGCATGTCCGCCGGCCATTGCACGCGCAGATCGCCTGCCGCCTGAGCCTCCGGCAGCGACGCGCGCGTGCACACAGGGCCACCATGCACCTGCGGTGCACTGATCGCGCGTGTTTCGAAGTGCCACCCCAGGCGCTGCAGCAGGCCTTGTGTACAGTCCAGCGGCGTGGCTGCCGTGCCCAGCGCGGGCAGCAGCAGGGCCACACCCATCCATCTGCCGCGCACGTTCAATCCTGGTCCGTGCTCGCCGGTGCGGGCTCCGGGGTTGTGACCACAGGCGGAACGGGCTTGCCTGCCTCCGCCGGAAGGTACTGTTGCAGGCGCTGGAAGAAGCGACGATAGAACTCAGCATCGGTAACCGTGCTGCTGGCCACTTTCACCAGCGAGTCGTCATTGCTGCCGAACGGCAGCGATACAGATCCGAGCGCACCGACGCCAACACTGGCCGAGGTCGGACTCTTCTTCAACGCATAGCGATCCTGCACGGCACTGACGAATACCAGTGTCTGGCTCCCGCGCGGTGCGCAGGAAATACGCAGCACCAGCTGCTCGTGATCGTCCTCGCGCGGCTGGAAGTTCTTGTTGCCTTCCACCTGCGCCGCGTCGGAACGGGCGATGGCATAGCCTTGGCTGAGCAGGGTGCGCCGTGCGGCCTCGCAGGCGTCACCGGGACGGCCATCGACGGTGCGCGAGAAGGTGTCGCCGGAATCAAAGGACTCACGCAGCAGGGTGCTGTCGGCGGCGCGGCCGCCACAGGCCGACAGGATCAGGGCGCTGGCGAGCGCCACGGCAACACTGGAAAGACGGGAGGCCCGCATGGGTACTCCTGCGAGGACGGTATCGCCAAGGGTAGTCCTGCGGCCGTGTGCGGCAGGTCGAAAGCACGCCCGCCAGCCCCCGCCGTTGCTGCCGGTTCATGCAGGAAAAGGGGACGGAGGGGATTAAGTCGTTTGTGGCACTTCGCCCCGCCACGCATGGCACGGCGCTACCGTGAACGAGGTCCCCCAAACGAAAAAAGGGCCGGCAATGCCGGCCCCTCGGGTATCACATGCCGTCGCCGGCTCAGTCCGCCCAGCGGCCGGCACCGGTGGACTGCGGCAGCACCTGCGCCGAAAGCGGGCGGTCGTTGGCCAGCAGGTTCACCGCGTCGGCCAGGATCGAGGCTGACTCGCGCAGCAGCGGGTCCGGGCGCTTTTCGGCAGCCTTCTCGCGCGCGGCATCCTTGACGATGTCGCGCTCGTTGCCGGTCAGGCCGTCATCGCTGCTGTCATCCGCCAGCGGATCCAGGGCCAGGCCCAGCTCCTTGCGCTGCACCTGGCGCTCCTTGCGCTGGGTATCCTGGCGCTCGCGCTCAGCGCGACGGGTCGCCTCGTTGAGCGAGATGTATTTCTTCGCCGCTTCGGTGCGGAACTGCTGCACGTCCTCGTTCCACCACTGGAACTCCTTGTCGGTGGCGATGCGCGCGTCGTGACGGGTTTCCAGCTTCGGCAGCAACGGCGCGAAGTTGCCGTACTGGGTGTGCGGCACGGCGGCGATGCGGGTCCACGGCAGTGCGTTGTCGTAGGTGCTTTCGCCGAACTCGGTGGCATCGACGCTGGCCGGGAACGCCAGGTCCGGCACCACGCCCTTGTGCTGGGTGCTGCTGCCGCTGATGCGGAAGAACTGGGCAATGGTCAGCTTGACCTGGCCGAAGCGCTGGGTCTCGCCGCTCGGCCAGCGGTCAAGGTCGACGATGTTCTGTACGGTGCCCTTGCCGAAGCTGGTTTCACCGATCACCAGGCCACGACCGTAGTCCTGGATGGCACCGGCGAAGATCTCCGAGGCCGAGGCCGAACCACGGTTGATCAGCACCGCCAGCGGGCCGTCCCAGGCCACGCCCTGGTTGCGGTCGCTGTTGACGGTGACGCGGCCACCGGATTCGCGCACCTGCACCACCGGGCCCTGCTCGATGAACAGGCCAGTCAGTTCGATCGCTTCATCCAGCGAACCACCGCCGTTGTTGCGCAGGTCCAGCACCACGCCGTCCAGCTTGTCGTTCTTGAAGCCGGCCAGCAGCTTGGCCACGTCGCGGGTGGCCGAAGCATAGTCGGCGGCGTTGCGGCGACGGCCTTCGAAGTCCTGGTAGAAGGTCGGCAGCTTGATCACGCCGATCTTCCGTGCCGGCTCGCCGTTGGCGGCCGGAATGGTCATGGTCTCGCCCTTGGCGGCCTGTTCGGCCAGGCGCACCTTCTGCCGGGTCAGCACCAGGGTGTGGTGCTTGCCATCGGCACCTTCGGCAGCCGGAATGAACTCCAGCTTGACCTGGGTGTCCTTGGCGCCGCGGATCTTGGCCACGACATCGTCGATGCGCCAGCCAATCACGTCCTCGACCTGGCCGGACTTGCCCTGGCCAACGCCGACGATGCGGTCACCCGGCTTCAGCGTGCCGTCCACCGCAGCCGGGCCACCGGCGATGATCTCGCGGATGACCACCACATCGTCCTGGCGCTGCAGCTGCGCACCGATGCCTTCCAGCGACAGCGACATCGCCTGGTTGAAGTTCTCGGCGGTGCGCGGGGTGAAGTAATCCGTGTGCGGATCAACGGCACTGGTGTACGAATTCATGAAGAACTGGAAGACGTCTTCGCCCTTCAGTTCATTGACCGACTTCTCCAGCGTCGCGTAGCGCTTGTCCAGCGTCTTGCGGATGTCATCCGGCTTCTTGCCGGCCAGCTTCAGGCGCAGCCAATCGTTCTTCACCGACTTGCGCCACAGCTCATCGAGCTCGGCACTGCTGGCCGCCCACGGCACCTTCTTGCGGTCGTACTCGAAGCGCTCGTCGGTGGTGAAGTCCGGCTCCTGCTTGAGCAGCTTGCGCGCGTACGCCACGCGCTCGCCGACGCGCTGCTTGTAGACAGCGAACACCTGGAACGCCGGCTCCAGCTCGCCGCCCCGGATGGCCGAGGCGATGTTGGCCTCGAACGGTGCGAAGCGCGCCACGTCGGCCTGGGTGAAGTACTGCTTGCCGCCGTCAAGCGTTTCCAGATAGCGCTTGAACACGTCCTTGGAGGTGGCCTCGTCCAGCGCGCGCGGGCGATAGGCGTAGCGGCTGTCGGACAGCAGGCCGTACACCAGCTTGGAGGTGGTCACCTGGTCGGCGGTGGCCGCCGCGGGCAATGCGGGCGAGTCGGCCTTGGCCGCCAACGCCAGTGGCGCGACCAGCGCCAGGGCCATCAGGAATGCGGGGGCTTTGAATTTCATTGACGTGCTCGAAGGCGCCTTGCCAAGGGGGAGACTGCGGGGTGTTAAGACACCACGACAGTGCCGAAAGTTGCCGGGTTTGTCACCCGGCCGCGCTCGGTGGAAAACCAGCCTAGCCGGGCCGGTGTAGCAAATTGTGAATGCAGGCGAAGGCGGGGCCGAGCATGGGCTCGGCTTTACAACAGGCAAAGGCGTGCGAACCAACGTTCGCACCCACCAGGGCGGTTCGCACCCACCTCAGGAGACGCCGGCGCCCTTGGCCTGCACGTCGGCGTGATACGACGAGCGCACCATCGGGCCGGAAGCAACATGGCTGAAGCCCAGCTCGTAGCCGTAGTCCTCCAGCGCCTTGTAGTCCTCCGGGGTCCAGTACTTCAGCACCGGGTGGTGGTGTGCGGTCGGCTGCAGGTACTGGCCGATGGTGATCATGTCCACGTCGTGTGCGCGCAGGTCGCGCAGGGTGGCCTTGATCTGTTCGAAGTCCTCGCCCAGGCCCAGCATGATGCCGCTCTTGGTCGGCACGTCCGGATGCTGCGCCTTGAAGTTCTTCAGCAGGTTCAGCGACCACTGGTAGTCCGCACCCGGGCGCACGTTGCGGTACAGGTCCGGCACGGTCTCGATGTTGTGGTTGAACACATCCGGCGGGTTCTGCGCCAGGATCTCCAGCGCGCGCTCCATGCGGCCCTTGCCACGGAAGTCCGGGGTCAGCACTTCGATGCGGGTGCCCGGCGACTTCTCGCGAATGGCGGTGATGCAGTCGACGAAGTGCTGGGCACCACCGTCGCGCAGGTCATCGCGGTCGACGCTGGTCACCACCACGTACTTCAGGCCCATGTCGGCCACGGTCTGGCCGAGACTGGCCGGTTCGTTGGCATCCGGCGGCTTCGGGCGGCCGTGGGCCACGTCGCAGAACGAGCAGCGGCGGGTGCAGACCTCGCCCAGGATCATGAAGGTGGCGGTGCCGTGGCCGAAGCACTCGTGGATGTTCGGGCAGCTGGCTTCCTCGCACACGGTCACCAGGCGGTTTTCGCGCAGCTTGGCCTTCAGGTTCTGCACGGCATTGCCCGAAGGAATGCGCACGCGGATCCAGGACGGTTTGCGCAGCACCGGCGCGTCGGCGAACTGCACCGGCGAGCGGTTGATCTTGTCACCGCCCAGCTGCTTGACCCCGGCCTGCAACGGCGCGGCGGACGGGGAGTCGCCCTGCACGATCTGCAGGGGAATGGAACGGGCGGTGGTTTCAGTCATGGCAGTTCCGGGGGCGGTCAGGCGGCCGCAGAAAGATCGGGCAGTTCGGGGGTGTGCTGCAGCAGCAGGCCGAACTGGCGGGCCAGGTGGTCCAGCAGCACCGGCTTGACGGCCTCCATCCCGGAGGGACCGCCCAAGTCTACCACCGAGGTCACCTGCAACCCCTGATAGCCACAGGGATTGATGCGGTGGAAGGGCTCCAGGTCCATGGCCACATTGAAGGCCAGGCCGTGGAAGGTGCAGCCGCGACGCACGCGGATGCCGAGGGCAGCGATCTTGGCGCCGCCGACATAGACGCCCGGGGCGCCCTCGCGGCGTTCGGCACCGATGTTCCACTCGCCCAGCGTATCGATGATGGCCTGCTCGATGCGGCACACGTAATCGCGCACACCGATGCCCAGGCGCGGCAGGCGCAGCAGCGGGTAAACCACGATCTGGCCGGGGCCGTGATAGGTCACCTGGCCGCCACGGTCCACATGCAGCACCGGGATATCGCCCGGCGCCAGCACATGCTCATCCTTGCCGGCCTGGCCCAGGGTGAACACCGGGTCGTGTTCGACCACCCACAATTCGTCGGCATCGGTGTCGCTGCGCTGGTCGGTGAAGCGCTGCATGGCGCGCCACACCGGCTCGTACGCCTGGCGGCCAAGGTCACGGACCAGCGCCGGACGCGGCGCGCGGTCCTCGGGGGCGGCTTCAGCCGGGCAGCTGTCGGCTACAGCGTCCACTTCACTTCCGGGTGGTCGCGCAGCGCCTGGTGCGCCAGGTCGTACTGTTCGCGGCTCTCAGCCTTGAACACGATGCGGACGGACACGTACTTGCCGTTGGAGGAATGCTTCCAGCTGATGCGTTCATTGACGACATCGATGCCGGCAGCCAGCAGCAGGCGGGGGAGCTCATGTTCCAGGCCGCGGTTGGCCGGGCCCATGGCGCTGAGCTCGAACTGGCCGGGGAACTGGAAGCCGTGGTCGGGGTTGTCGGACTTGATTTCCATGGACCCATTATCGGGCCGCAGGGCAACAAACCCAAGAGTATTCATCAACGTCAAAGACGGCACCGGCGGCCTGCTGCGTTGCAGGCGGCCCAGCGGCGCGGGCCGAAGCCCAACGGCAGCTGACTGCAATCTGCTGTCACGCACTGGCCCAGGCAACGTACGGCGACCAGTGGTCTTCTTCACACCAGACCTGCGGCGCTTGCGCGGGTAACAAATTGTGTCCGCTGGACAATGTTGTTTTCGGAACAGACAAGTGATTCGAACGTGCTCGTTCCGCCGCGCGGGCGCGAGTACCGTAGCGTTGCATATAACGACTGAAAACCGTCCCCTTCCCCATGAGCATTCCATCCATGCGTAGTGTCGCAGCCCTCGGGCTGGCCGGCCTGCTGGCCTCTGCCCTCCCCCTTGCCGCCCAGGCGGCCGAACAATGTGGCCCGGACGCGATGCGCGACCACCCGCCGCAGATCAACTTCCGCGTTGACAACGACCTGTTTGGTGGCCGCCACCAGGACCAGGGCTACACCAACGGTGCGCTGTTGACCCTGGTCTCGCCCAATCTGGTCGACTACACCGACGACCCCTGCCTGCCGCGCATGGCGCGCTGGGTGAACCAGTACCTGGAAGGGCTGCATCCGGGCAGGTTCGAACAGCAGAACATGATCTTCAGCATCGGCCAGGGCATCTTCACCCCGACCGATTTCAGCCGCAGGGACCTGATCGAGGACGACCGTCCTTACGCCGGCGTACTGATCGCAAACTTCGGTTTCAATGCGCGCAGCGGCGACCGCCTGCAGACCACCCAGCTGACTCTGGGCGTGGTCGGCCCGTGGGCACAGGGCAAGCAGGTGCAGAATGCCGTGCACGAAGTGCTGGGCGACGAGAAATTCAAGGGCTGGGACAACCAGCTGCACAACGAGCCGCTGTTCATGCTCACCCATGAGCGCATGCGCCGCTGGCCCGGCGATGCCAGCGTCAATGCCGACGGCTGGGGTTGGGACGCGATCAGCCACTACGGCGGGTCGATCGGCAACCTGGAAACCAAGGTCAACCTCGGCGGTGAAGTGCGCTTCGGCTGGAAGCTGCCGGACGACTTCGGCAGCACGCCGTTGCGCCCGGCCGGCGAGAACACTGCGCCGACCCGCGGCGGCCGTCCCAATGGCTGGTCCTGGCACCTGTTCGCGACCTCGGACGCGGCCTGGGTGATCCGCGACATCACGCTGGATGGCAACACGTTCCGCAACAGTCACAGCGTGGACAAGCGCCATGTGGTGGCCTACGGCGGCTACGGCGTGGCCGTGATGTACGGACGCTGGAAGTTCGCCGCGGCGCGCTACCACAGCACGCGCGAGTTCAACGGCCAGCGCGAAGCACCGGTGTTCGGCAGCTTCACCATCAGCCGCTCGCTGTAAGCGAGGGGCTGAGGGTGAAGCGGGTAGGTGCCGACCGTTGGTCGGCACACCGGTTATTGCATGGCTCGCTGTAAGCGAGGGGCTGAGGGTAGTGCCGGCCGCTGGCCGGCTGCCGGCATATCCGGATGGGTCCATGGGGAGCCGGCCAGCGGCCGGCACTACCCACATCCGGATGGGTCCATGAGGAGCCGGCCAGCGGCCGGCACTACCCACATCCGGATGGGTCCATGGGGAGCCGGCCAGCGGCCGGCACTA
>NZ_JCAFSW010000018.1:0-17357 GCF_059369635.1 Stenotrophomonas sp. YJH_SMC_58 | reverse complement strand
TAGAGCCGGCCGCTGGCCGGCTGTGCGTGATCACGATGGATGATGGGGTTGCCGGCCAGCGGCCGGCACTACCGAAGCAGAGGCGTTTGACCCGCCGTTGGTAGAGCCGGCCGCTGGCCGGCTGCGCGTGATCACGATGGTGATCGGGTTGCCGGCCAGCGGCCGGCACTACCGAAGGGGCGGCGGCACCGGTGCGGCGCCGCCGCGGCACATCAGCTGCGCGCGAACGCGAGCAGGTCGGCGTTGAACTGGTCGGCGTGGGTGACGGTCAGGCCATGCGGCGCACCGACGTACACCTTCAGCTCGGCATTCTTGATGATCTGCGAGGACAGCTTCGCCGAGGCATCGAACGGGACGATCTGGTCGTCATCGCCGTGCACCACCAGCGCCGGCACGTCGATCTTCTTCAGGTCCTCGGTGTAGTCCACTTCCGAGAATTCGTGCACGCAGTCGTACTGGCCCTTGACGCCGCCGAGCATGCCCTGCAGCCAGAACGAATCACGCATGCCCTGGGTAACGGTATTGCCATCGCGGTTGGCACCGAAGAACGGTGCGGTCAGGTCCTTGAAGAACTGCGAGCGGTCACCGCCCGTGCCCTTGCGGATGCCGTCGAAGACGTCCAGCGGGGTACCGGCCGGATTGGCGTCGGTTTTCAGCATCAGCGGCGGCACGGCGCCGACCAGCACCACTTTTGACACGCGCTTGCTGCCGTGGCGGCCGATGTAGTGGGCCACTTCGCCGCCGCCGGTGGAATGACCGACCAGGATCGCGTCCTTCAGGTCCAGCGCCTCGATCACTGCGGCCAGGTCATCGGCGTAGGTGTCAATGTTGTTGCCATCCCAGGTCTGGCTCGAACGGCCGTGGCTGCGACGGTCGTGGGCGATCACGCGGAAGCCGTTCTGGCCCATGAACAGCATCTGCGGGTCCCAGGCATCGGACGACAGCGGCCAGCCGTGGGCGAACACGACCGGCTGGCCGGTACCCCAATCCTTGTAGAAAATGCGGGCGCCATCGGCGACGGTGACGTAATTGCTCATTGCGGGTTCCTTGGCGGAAGGGAGGGAAGGCACTGGCAGCGGTGCCGGTGCCTTCGGCAGTACATCGCAGTGCACATCGGACGGCTTGCACGGCTGTGCTGGATTGCCCGGACTGTGACGCGTATCGCTCTGGCATGAAGCGGCCACCGCACAGACGATGGCGGCAGCCTGGTCGAGGAGCCCGCGATGCCGAGAATGCGATGCAGCCCACTGTTGTGCCTGATGCTGGTCACGGCGGTTCATGCGCAGACCAACGTGTACAAATGCGTGGACGGGCCACATCCGGTCTATCAGCAGACACCCTGCCAGGGGCATGCGGAATGGCGCTGGGAGGTGCCCGAGGAGCAGTCGCTGTCACGCGGACCGGTGCCAAAGCCGGCCGGCGCGGGCAGCGCGGTGCCGGCGCGACCGCGCACCGTGCGCTCGGGGCGGCCGCAGGCCGCGCTGATACCCATCAGCACGGACCCCAGGGCCTGTGAGCGCGCACGACAGCGCCGCGGGGAGGTGCTGGCCAAGGCCAAGCGCCTGGACTTCGTACAGCGTCGGCAGCTCGATGACGCGGTGTACGACGCGTGCCGCTGAATCCGGTAATGATGGAAACGACAACGGCGCCCAAGGGCGCCGTCGTGCGGGACTACTGTGCGCTGGCCTTCAGCGCCCGTCGCTGGCGGCAGCCGGTGCCGGCGAGGGAACGCCTTCCGGCTTGGGCAGGCTCAGCTCCGGGTTGCCCTGTTCGGCCTGCAGGATCTGGATGCGGCGCTGCAGGGCATCCAGCTGGCTGTTGGTGCTCTGCACGTCGGTGCTGAGGCTGACTGCCTGCTGCTGCGCCTGCTGCAGGGCGGCGCTGACCTGGGCCGACTGCGCCTGCTGCTGTTCCATTTCCTGCTGCAGGGCGCGCAGGCGCTCCTCGTTGTAGGCCACCAGGCGCTCGGTGTAGCGCTTGCCGGCTTCCAGGCGGGTCGTATCGATGTAGACCTGCGCCAGCTGTTCCGATTGCTGGGCAAAGGTACGGTAGACGCGCTCGGCGTTGTCGACCGCATCGGTCTTGATCACCCGCCAGAAGTTCTTCTCCTGGAACAGGGCGACGTAGTAGGTCAGGGTGTTGGCGTTGAACAGCAGGCTGGCGCCATAGTTGCCGTTGTAGGTCGTGCGCAGCTCGGTCAGCTGGCGCGAATCCATCAGCTGCTTGAGCTCGTCAACGGTGTTGCGCACCACCGGCGCGCTGCGTGCGGCCGGCTCTGCTGCTTCGCGGTCGCCACGGGCAGCCATGGCCGCCGGTGCCACCAGCATCATGGCCACGGCCAGCAGTGCCGCGCCGCGCGCGTGCCGGGCGAAGACCGCGCCCCCTGAAGTTTCTCGCATGTCTAGACCATCCACGGATGAGTGTGGGTTGAGATGAAGGTGGTTCCCCGCCGGGAGTCTAGCATGGGCGCAGGCGCCGCCAAGGGCGCCGGTCACGGGTCAGTAGACCAGCTGCGCCGCGCTGCACTGGATGGACTGCACGTTGACGTCGGTGCGGCCCAGTTCCAGGCCCAGCACGCTGGCCAGCAGGTTGGTCAGCAGGGTGCCGACGCTGTTGAGCACCGGCCGCAGGGCGGCCAGGATCGGCTTGAGCAGCGTGCACAGCAGCCCGCTGCAGCTGATGCTGCCATCGGGATTGGTGACACCTGTCCCCCCTGCACCATCGAGGAAGCCGGCCGGCGCGGTCTGGATGTACGAGGCCAGGTTGTTGCGCACGCAGCCGTTGTAGTCGATCAGGTTGCCGAGCAGGCTGTCGCAGCGGTTGATCAGCAGGCCACCGACCAGCGAGCCGAGCAGGCCATCGAGCAGGCCCAGGCCCTGGCCGGTGACCGTGGTCCTGTAGCCGGTCCACACCGAACCGTCTTCCCAGCAGGTGGTCAAGCCCAGCAGGCAGGGCTTGGGGACGCCATTCTTCACCGTCCAGTTGCCCAGCGGGGCAAGGTTGCGTGCCGGGTCGCCATCGCGCAGCAACGGAATGACCTGATCGACGTTGTAGCGCCCGCCAGTGGGAAAGGCCGCCTGCAGGTAGCGGTCGGCCAGTGCCTTGGCAGTGTCGTTGGTGCTCATGCCCTGCTTGGGTGAGTTGAGCATGCCTGACAGCACGCGCAGCAGTTCATTGACCAGGTCCGACACCGCGTTGCCTACTGCCAGCGGGTTGATCCGGGTCGAGGCGGTCTCGCCGGCGGCCAGGGTCAGGTTCTGGGAGCCGGTCAGGGCGGGCAGGGTGATCCTGTCATTGATCAGGGGTTGTCCGAGTAGTCTCAGCAACTGCTCGTTCTTCAGGGTGGCGTCGCAGACATTGCTCCTGGAAAAGCGTTGCGCCGGGTCGACATTACCGACGCAGGCGCGCAGCACCGACGAATCGACCTGGATGGTGGCCTTGGGTGGACTGGCGCCGCACTGGATACCGGTCAGCGTGCCCATCGCGTTGGCGACATCGACATGCAGTGGCAGGTGCAGGCGCGTGCCGAGCAGGTTCAGCAACGGGCCCACCGCGAACAGGTTGTTGCTGTCCACGTCCACCATCAGCCGCACCTGCGCGTTGTACGCGCGTGTGCCGACGCCACCGATGGCGATCGAGGGCGGTTCCACCACGCCGGCCTGGATGTTGATGCCCAGCAGGTCCAGTCCCTTCACCGCAACGCCATTGCCGTCGTTGGCGATGGAGATGGCGGTACTGATCAGGTTGAGCACGTTGACCTTCGCTTCCAGCGCGCTGCCGATCGTGCCATCGGGCGAGACCACTTCGGCGAACAGACCGCCGCCACCGGACTGGCTGCCCAGCACGATGTTGAGCTTGTTGATGTCCAGCTGGGTGGCGACCAGATCGGACAGTGCACGCAGCTGTACGCCCACGGTGCTGTCGCGGCCGACCACGGTGGCGGTGGCATCGACCAGCTGTGCCAGCGAGACCTTGTTGACCGACAGCAGCCGGTTGAAGTCAGCCACGCTGAGGTTGGCGCTGACCGGGATGTTCAACGCCTTGAGCAGGCCCGACGGCGTGATGTTGGCCTGGGCGAGGCCGTCATAGGAGAGCACGGTGGCGTTGGTCACATCCAGGCCGACCAGGCGCAGGGTCGACAACAGTACCGAGTCGCCATTGGTGCGCAGCAGCTGCGAACCGACCGCGAATACTGCAGTGGGCTCCGAACGGCGGGCTACGGCCTCCACGCTGACGGTGGGCAGGCCGGTGTTCTGGCCGAAGAACGGCAGCACGCTGCGCTGCGCGACTACCTGCACGGCATTGCGCGGGTTGCTGGCATCGATGGTGGTGACGAAGCGGTTCGACGTGCTGCGTGTGGCGCTCCAGTTGCCGCAGCGGATCTGCACGGTGCCTGCAAACCTGTTCTGGGTGACCGCGCTCTGCCGCGCTGCACTGTTGTCGCTGTTGTCAGACGTGCACAGCTCCAGCCGTTGTGCACCGGCCAGTGCAGCGAGGTCCGCGACTTTCTGTGCGTCACGCTTGGCCCAGAACAGATAGCCGATCTCTACCAGGCCCAGCATGGCGAGCAGCGCCAGCATGACCAGCATCATGGTGACCGACATGCCGCCGCGTGGGCGGCCGAAACTGAACTGGCGTGGGCGTTTCATGGCCTACCTCAGCGTCCCGATGAGGATGATCCCTTGGACTTGGCGACATCGGTTTCAAAGAAGTCCGGGATCTCGTGTTCGAAGCTCTTCATGTAGCGGGCGTAGCTCAACGTGGCCTGGTCGCCGAGGATCGGCAGGCGTTGCCCGGCCTGCTGCCCTGATGCCTGCAGGCGGAACAGGTCGCGCGTGGTGTCGCCGATCCGGCTGCGGCCGGGTCGCGCGGCTGCAGCGTTGCCGTCGGTGGTGGCGACCGCTGCAGGCGCCGCCTGCGGCACCGGTGCCGGCGGGGTCGCCAGATCCACGGTGGCCAGTGACTCGGACTGCAGCGGCTGCGAAGGCGGCGCAGCGGGCGTGCTGCAGCCAAGCATCTGCCCGGTCAGGGGTTGCTGCTGCGCCTGCGCGCCGCCGGTCAACAGCAGGCAGGCCAGTGCAGGCAACAGGTGTCGGGTCAGGGGCATGGCGCTCATGGAGTGTTTCCGTTCGGCTGATCGGAGGTGCTGAAGCGTTCCAGCATCGAGGGCGGCAGGCGCTGCGGATCGCGCTCATCGCGGCTGTCGCGGCGTGGTTCCGCCGCCAGTCGCGTAGCGCCGGGCCGGTTGCTGCCGGCATCGCTGGCGGTAGCACGCGCAGGGGCCGGCACGACTGCGGCAGCTGCCGCGGCGGCCTGGCGCTGCTGCAGGCGGGCACGGATCTGCGCGGCCTGTTGCTGGATGCTGCGGCGGGTGTCCTCGTTGAGATTGGCCTGTCCGGCGAGGCGCTCTGCAGTGGTGGTGTCGCCACGCAGCACCGCCCACAGGGCGAGGTTGGCGGTGGCCTTGGGATTGCCTGGAGACAGCTCCAGCGCCTTGGCCAACGGTTCACGCGCCTGTTCGAACTGACCTGCACGCAGACGTGCATAGCCGAGATCGCCCAGGTAATCGGTGTTCAATGGCTGCAGCAGCGTGGCTCGGGCCAGTGCCTCCTCGCTGCCGCCATCATCGTCTCGGCGCGCGGCGATCAGGCCCAGGCCGTGTGCGGCTGCAGCGGCCTGCGGGCCACTGGAGAGCTCGCGGTACAGGGCGATGGCAGCGTCGGCCTGGCCGGTCTCGCGCAGGGCGTCGGCCTGCAGCAGGCGCAACGCCGGCGGGTCGCCATAGCGCTGGCGGAAGGCATCGACGTGGGCCAGCGAGGCATACCAGGCACCCTGCTGCTGCATGCGCCCGATCAGTTCCAGGTAGGCATTGCGGCTGTCCTGCGGCGCCGGTTCGGGCGCGGCCAGGCTGGGCGCGCGCAGGTACTTCGGCGTGGTCGACGCACAACCACTGGCGACGGCGGCAAGGGCGAGCAACAGGCAGGAGGTGCGCAGGGCAGGCATCAGGGCGATCCCATCTTGGACATGGTGGTGGCCAGCGCGACCAGCGCCGGTCCGGCAAGAACCAGCATCAGCGCTGGCAGCAGGGTCAGCATCATCACCACGGTCATTTTCACCGAGAGCTTGCCAACCTTTTCCTTCAGGGTGTTGCGGCGCTGTTCGCGCAACCGGATGCTGAACTGCCGCAGTGGTTCCTGCACTGCGCCGCCATGCGCGTGCACCTGCAGGATCAACTGCATCAGGCTGGTCAGGTCATCATCGGCGTAGACCTCGCTCAGCCGGCGCAGGGACTGCGCGCGCGTGCGGCCATGGGTGTACGCGACGTTGGCCTCCTGCAACTCGCCGCCAAGCACCGGCAACGCGTCGCGCAGCTTGTCGCCCAGCGTCTGCAGGCTCTGGTCCATGCTGAAGCCCACGCCCTGCAGCAGGCGCAGCAGGTCGATCAGCAGGGGCAGCTCGTTGTCGACGGCGCGCCGGCGCCGCTTCACCCACGAAGAGAGGATGAACTTCGGCAGCAGCAGGCCTGCCGCGAGCGCACCGATCACGACCATCATCCTGGCCAGCCCCTGGGCGCTGCTGAACGCCAGGGCCAGCATCAGCACCAGCACGCCCAGCAGCAGGCGCAGGCCAAGATAGATGGCGGTGCCACGACGTGTGTTCCAGCCCGCCAGGTCCAGCAGCAGCCGGTCTTCATTGGCCAGCAATGCAGATTCCAGGCGGCCGCCACTGAGCGCGCGCCCGAAGCGTTCCAGCCAACCCAGCGAATCACGGCGCGCGGCCTCCGTGTCGCGCGCCTCATCCCGCGGTTGCAGTGCGGTCTTCAAAGTGGCCGAAGTGCGCTGTTCGCGATGGCTGCGTACCCATCCGGCGATGCCCAGCAGGGCAACACCGGCGGCCAGAACCAGCAGCGACAGGGCAAACCAGGTGCTGGCACTCATCGGGCACCTCCGTGGCGGATCCGGGTGGTCATAGCGACTTGGCCAGGCGGTAGAGCAGGAAAGCGCCAAACAGCTCCAGCCCCAGCGCGATCAACAGGATCTTGTGACCCAGCGGATCGTGCAGCACCGGCTGGAAGAATTCGGGGCTCGATATGGCCATCAGCACCGCGCTGGCCGGTGGCAGCAGGCCGAGCACCCAGGCTGACATGCGCGTTTCCGACGTGGTCGCGGCCAGCTCCTGCTGGGCCTGCTCCAGGTCGCGCATGAAATCGCCCATGCGCTGTAGGATCTGATCGGAGCGTCCGCCGATGCGTACGCTGACACCGATCACGACGGACAGCACCTTGAGCACATCCATCCGGTAGGGCTGTGCCGCCAGGCTCAGGGCACGGTCCAGGTCCATGCCGCTGCGCGCGTAGCGCACGGTGGTGTCCAGCAGTCCGCGCAGCGGCGCGCTGGTCTGCATCGATGCCACCTGGAAGGCAGCCTGCAGGCTGTTGCCGAGCGCGGTCAGCCGCACCAGGTTGTCGAGGAAGTCGGGCAGCTGGTGCAGCAGCTGTGCGCGCAGTTTCGTGGTGCGGCGCATGACCCACAGCCAGCAGGCCAGCAGGTACAGCAGCAGGGTCAGGGGGAACATCCACGCCGTACCGAGCCTGAGCATGGCCACGACCGAAAGCACCAGTCCCGGCACCAGCATCATGATGGGCAGCTTCCAACCCGTCTGCAGGCCCGCACGTTGCAGCAGGCCGTCCAGCGGCAACACCCGGCGCCCGGCACTTGCCGGTCGCGCCGGGTCGTTAGCGGCGGCTACGGATGCCCCGGCCGGGGCTCCGCCACTGGCGCCTCCGCGAGCCAGCTGCTGCTCGGCGTGCTGTAGCGAAGCCTGGCGTTGCTCCCGGTTGCTGGCGGTGCCCCACAGCCATACCGCAAGCGCCAGCAGCACCGAGATGATGCTCAGTACACCCAGCAGCAGGCCCGTGCCCATGCTCAGAAGTCTCCGTACAACGATTCGCGCAACTGCTGCCGGAACGGCTCCAGCTTGTGCGAATGCGGGTGGAAGCCCAGTCCGATCCAGCGATCGATTTCCTTGCCGTTGCCATCGATCTGCAGTTCGTGACGGAACATTTCCTGGGTCGTGATCAGGTTGTCACTGACACCGGTGATTTCCGTGATCGAGACCAGCACGCGCCGGCCGCTGCCCAGCCGCGAGATCTGCACGATGAAGTCGATGGCGCTGGCGATCTGCCGGCGCAGGCTGTCCTCGCTGCCCTGGAATCCGGCGAACCCGGCCAGCATCTCGATGCGGTACAGGCAGTCGCGCGGAGAGTTGGCATGGATGGTCGCCATCGAGCCGTCATGGCCGGTGTTCATCGCCTGCAGCATTTCCAGTACCTCGGCGCCGCGCACCTCGCCGACCACGATACGGTCCGGGCGCATGCGCAGGCTGTTACGGACCAGGTCGCGGATGCTCACCGCGCCATGGCCTTCGGCGCCACCGATGCGGCTTTCCAGGCGGACCACGTGCGGGTGGTTGAGTGACAGTTCGGCGGTGTCCTCGACGGTGATCACGCGTTCGTTCGGCGGCACGTAGCTGGCCAGTGCGTTCAGCAGTGAAGTCTTGCCGGAACTGGTGCCGCCAGACACCAGGATGTTGCAGCGGCCCAGCACCATGGCCTTCAGCAGCGCTTGCATCGGCGCATCGAAGGTGCCCTTGGCCAGCAGCTCGTCGGGGGTGAACGGATCCTTGCGGAACTTGCGGATGGACACCATCGGGCCATCCACCGCCAGCGGCGAGATGATCGCGTTGAGGCGGCCGCCGTTGGGCAGGCGCGCATCGACCATCGGGTTGGAGTCGTCCAGTCGGCGGCCCAGCGGCGCGAGGATGCGGCGAAGGATGCGCAGCAGGTGGGTGTCGTCGGTGAAACGCTGGGTGGCGCGCTTGAGCTGTCCTCCCTGCGAGACATGCACATCCTTGAACCCATTGATCAGGATGTCCTCGATCGTCGGGTCGTGCAGCAGGTCGTCGAGCGGGCCGAAGCCGGTCAGCTCCTTGACCAGGCCTTCGGCCACCACCTGCATCTCCTCCTCGTTGATCGGGATGCGCCATTCCTGGATGAAGCCCACCGTCTGCACCTGCACCCAGCGGGCGATGGTGTCAGGGGCCCAGGAATCGATATCGATGCGCTCGTCCTCGATGCTGTTGAGCAGGTGCTCATGGGCGGCCGACAGCACCTTCTGGTACTGCTCGGTCTGCGCGAACGGCAGGTGGGCCGGGGCGCTGTCGGGCAGCACCGGGCGGGTGGCGGCATGCGGGAACGGGGTTACCTTGTCTTCCATTGCGATCCACCCAGGGCAAGGGAGAGTCTTTCCCGCAGGCCATGGGCCTGGACCGGGCAGGCAGCCGGATCCAGGCGCGATACAAGCGGGGCGAGGGCACGCAGGTAGGGGTCGCGCGGTGCGTCCTGCAGCAGCAGATGTCCCTGGCTGGCCGCCAGGCGCACGCGCGGGCGTTCGGGCAGCGTGGCCAGCAGTGGCACTTCGAATCGGCGTGCGATCTGGTCGGGACTCATGCCGCTGCTGTCGTCGTGGCGGTTGATCACCAGCTGCAGGCGCTTCTCCCGTTCGCGCTGGCCGGCCAGGTGCTTCAAGGCCTGGTCGAGCGATACCAGCGTGGCGATCGAAGCGTCCGTGACCAGCCAGATCTCGTCGGCCTGGTCCAGCAACAGCGGCGGTAGCTGCCGCAGCGGGCAGCCACCGGCATCGCACAGCACGCTGGCGAATACGTGGCGCAGGCGCTGCAGCAGCGCAGCCGGATCGGATGGCGGCACCGCATCGCTGCCGCTGGCGCGGTCCAGCAGCACCAGGCCGGTGTCATGGCGAGCCATCGCAGTGCGGGCGAGGGTGGCGTCGATGCGGCTGGCGTTGCGCAGCGCGTCTTCGTAATGGAAGCGGCTGTCCAGGTTGAGGTACAGCGCGAGGTCACCCGAAGGCTGGGCCAGCTCCATCAGCAGGCCATCCTGCTGCAGTGCCTCGCCCTGCGCCAGCGCACGGGTCTGCTGTGCCAGCACCGAAAGATGCGCGGCCAGCGTACTGGTGCCCACTCCGGCGCGCACGCCCAGCAGCACGATCAGGCGCGCCTTGTGCGCGTGCTGCGCGGCGGCAGCCGGTCGCGGCGCCAGGGCGCGGCGCAGCGCGGCCTCGATGCCGACGTTGTCGCTGTCCAGGTCCAGCACGTCGCGCAGGCCCGCCCGCAATGCAATGACGATGCCTTCCACCTGGCCGGTACTGGTGGCACCGACGGCAACCAACGCAAGATCCGGTTCGGTCTGTTGCAGTTGCTGCGCCAGCACGCTGGAGGCGGCGGCATGTTCAGGGCGGAAATCCAGCAGCACAAGGCTCTGCGGCCCGCGTTGCAGGTCCAGAGCGGAGGTCGGCGCGGTGCTGTCCTGCCAGTGCAGGGTAGTGGTCGGCGGCAGTTTGGCCGCCAGCCGGGGCAGCAGTTCGCGATCCATTCCGTACAGGACCAGATTCATCGGCGGTCCTTGCGGATGCAGCGGCTGGGCAGTGGCGTAGGGCATGGGCGTGGTATCGCAGGCATCATGGAATCAGCGTGAGAAGCCGGGTACCGGATCCTGGCTGATGGGACCCAGCAGCCAGGCGCCCCATTCGGGCATGTGCGGCTTGGCCTCGCGTTCGCCAGGCAACGGCAGCTCGGTGTTGCGCGCCAGCGGCTGCACCAGCCGCGGCGTGACGATGATCACCAGCTCCTTGTCCTGGCGCTTGTAGTCGAAGTTGCGGAAGAACGAGCCGATGATCGGCAGGTCGCCCAGCAGCGGGATCTTGCCGACGTTGGAGACGACATTGGAGCTGACCAGGCCGCCGATCACGAAGCTCTCGCCATCGCCCAGTTCGACCGTGGTGTCGGCACGGCGCGTGGTGATCGAGGGAATCTGCACGCCATTGAGGGCAATGGCGTTGCTGTAGTCCAGATCACTGGCTTCCGGTGCGACCTTCAGCGCGATGCGGTTGGGAGCCAGTACCGTTGGTGTCACCGTCAGGCCGATGCCGAACGGTTTATAGGTGATGGTGGTGGTGCCCAGGCCCTGCGGTTCCAGGATCGGCAGTTCGCCGCCAGCCAGGAAGCTGGCGCTCTGGCCGGATAATGCGACCAGGGTCGGTTCGGCCAGCACGCGCGCCATGCCGTTGCTCTGCAACAGGTCGACATCGGCGTTCCACAGGCCCTTGGTCGAGCCGAACACCAGCCGGAACGCCGAAGAAATGGGCGACTCGGCCTCGTTGCCGGAGTTGCCTTCCTTCATGCCCGGCAGGATGCCGGTGTTGCCCGGCAACTGGCCGCCCGGGCGGGCGAAGCCGTAGGCGAAGCTGCCATTGCGGTTCTGGAAGCTGATGCCGATCTGCTTCAATGCGGTCTTGTTGAACTCGACCACCTTGACCTCGACCTGCACCACGCCACCGCTGCTGACCGTCGACGCGTCGGCAAGCAGCCCGTCCTTGCCCAGCGCCATGGCCGCGGTCTTCTGTTCCTGCATGTGCGAGAGCACGCTATCGGTGCTTCCCTGCAGCAGGCCCTGGTTGTCCTGCTGGGTGAACACCAGCCCGTTGGAGCCTCCGTCTGCCGCGCCCTGCACGGCACTCTGCACCCGCACCTGCAGGCGTTGCGGCTCGGCCTGCTTGCGGTGCCACAGCAGGAGGGTCGTCGTACCCGGCGCTTTTCCGACCAGCAGGGCCTGGCGCTGCCCACGCAGCATCACGATGTCGGCGACGCCTGGGTCGGCGATGGCGACCCGTTCCAGATCGGCCGGAAGCGTCCACGGGCGCTGCTCACGCGCCTGCAACACGAGATCGTCTGCGGCCACGCTTGTTGCCGGAGCCAGCAGCACCAGCAGCAGGGCCAGCCAGCGCTGGCGGGGGGAGGGGCGTGGGCGGCGGCGTTCGGTCATGGATGCGCTCGATGCAGGTCAAAGGGAACCGCGGGGGGCGGAGCTGTCGCCACGGATGATCTCGATGCCCGACGCACGCGGTGCGCTGCGTCGAGCCGCCGGCGCATGCACCGGCGGCTGCGGGTTGCTGCGGGCTGCGCTGTTGCCGCGGCCGGCCAGGGCATCACCATCGATGCCGGCGAAGGCGTGGTTCTCCGGCCGCTGCAGTGCGAGCTGCTGTTCGGCATCGAGGCCACGCACGGGATCGATCACGCCACGCGCCTGTGGGAACAGTGCAAGGTCGGGTTGCCCCGTATCGGCCGGGTTGCGCAGGGCAAGGAACAGCTTTCCCTGCTGCGCACCCAGCAGCAGCCGGTTGGCATCGGCCACCGGCACTGCCAGCACCGCACTGCGTGCCGGCTGGGTGGCCTCGTTGCCCGAGCCATGATTGCTGCCATTGCCGGTGATGTCGGCGGCGCGGGGATCGTTGCGGGTATCGCCTTCGTTGCCGGCGACGGCATCGCTGGTGACCGGAGCGATGTCCTGTTGACCGTAGCTGAGTACGCGCAGCCGCGACAGCAGCAGGCGGGTCTGCGCGGCCTCTGCCGGACCGCTGGCGTTGGGCTGGGCATTGCGCAGGTTGAGGAAGACATCGACGAAATCACCCGGCAGGATGCGGTTTCCGGCGCCGACCAGTTCGTCCACCGGGACGGCCAGCGCGCGTTCGCCCGGACGCAGTTGCAGCGAGAATCCCTGTGCCAGAGCGCCGCTGCTGATGGCGGTGCCCTCGGCGATGTCCTGCACTGGTACCTTGCCGACCACGGCCGAGATGCTGGTGGCAGCACCGGCTACCGCCGTGGTCCTCTGCGCAAGGCGCACTCCATTGGCAGAGATCGGTTCGCCGGCCGGCAGTCGTGCCACCGCCTCTACCACGGTGATCGCCTGGGCTTCGCTCTGCGCGACCGGAGCAACCGTGGCCGGCGCGGCCTGCTTGCGCCCGATCATCAAGGCGATCACCGCCAGCAGCACGGCCAGCCCGATCAGGGCGACGGCAGCGATGCGGGTCAACTTGAGCATGGAACCGTCTCCTGTGCCGATGGTCAGTTGCCGCTGCCGAGGTCGAGCTGGGCGACCGCGACACTACGGATGGGGGCCTGCATCACCCACTTGTAAAGCGTGGCGGTGCCCGGCAGGAAGGGATGGCTGGCGTAGTCGTAGCTGACGGTCACCGTCATGCACTGGGCAGTGGCCAGGCCGGCGCAAGGTGCCTGCGCGGAGACAACGATTGCGTTGCTGCCGCCATTGCTGCAGTCGACACCCTGTCCAGAGAATTTCAACAGCCACTGCATCGAACTGCGGGCTGCTACGCAGGCTGCGGTACGCCGTTCATTGGGGCTGCCATAGCGCAACGACGCGCGAGCGCCCTCGGCCGAGGCCGTCGACAATGTCTGTTGCGCGGCCATGATCATCACGCCGGAGAACGTGAACAGCAGCAGTGGCAGCAGGCCCAGCATGAGCATCAGGGCAAATTCGATGCTGGCTGCACCGCGTTGACGCCGTGGATCGCGGATGTTCATGCCACACCTCCATAGACGCTTGCCAGGACCCAGCCGATGCCGGTGATGGCCAGGTACGCTGCGTAGGGAATGCCATGTCGTCCCTGGCGCGCGGCCTGCATGTCGCGCAGGGCGGGGTGCGATTGCCATTGGCTGCTGGCGCGGTTGACGTGCATCTGAAGGCCCGTGGGCAGCATCACGCCCAGGCGGCGGCCAACAATGATCACTGCCGCGTGCAGGCCGGCCGCGAGACTGGCCACCATCCAGATCGGCAGCAGGGCTTTCCAGCCCAGCATCAGCCCCAGTACCGCGAAGAACTTGACGTCACCGGCGCCCATCCAGCGGATGGCATAGAACGGCAGCAGGGCCACCAGGCCGAGCGCCGCGCCCGCTGCGTGGGCAAGCCACGGCTGGCGCGGCGTGCTGAACTGCCCCGCGATGATCAATGCGACGGCAATGATGGACGCAGACAACAGCCAGGCATTGGGCACCCGGCGGGCATACAGATCGCTGATCGCGATCCGCAGGCATACGCCGATGGCCAATAGTCCCAGCAACGTCATCGCACACTCCGTCGTCCGTCATTGGACAGCCTGCAGTTGCCACCGGCACATCCCAGCACTGCTGCAGGGATGTGCGATGCGCGCAGGCTCAGCCGCCACCGCCGGTCGCAGGTGCCGACCCGGAGGCCTTGGTGGCAAGGTCGGAGAGGTTCTTGAACAGCGTCTCGAAGAACCCCTTGATCTCCTTGTTGCCGACCGCGATCAGGATGCCGGCGATGACGGCGGCCAGCAGCCCGTACTCGAGCGCGGTGACGCCATCTTCTTCCTTCAGGAACTTGCGGATGGATGCGTTCATGGCCTTGTCTCCCTCTACTTGTTGTCTGCAGATGCAGGACACCTGTTGGGCGGTGGCCCGGCTCCGCCGGGATCGTCCGTGGGCCCCGCACATCCTGGCGGGGTGGCATGACGGGAATGACCCGCCGTGCTCATTCCTGGTGATCTGCCCCGGAGGAAATGCCGGCCGCAACGTCGCAACCACGCGGCGATGCGCCGGCGGTCGAACTGTTCTGCGATACGGTCGTGGTCATACGCTCCCCCAGGTGTGGTCGTTTTTGAAGCGACCGGATCACCGTGTCGTCGACTTTGCCTGAATGGCGGTTGGCTGCAACTGGAACCTATATGCAAATTCGGCAGAAACGCGGCAGCCCTTAAACTTTCAGGTTGTTTCTGTGACGCGTATCCTTTCGCTGGCAAAACGATTCATCGACGTGCAGATATTGTGATGGAGCCAGTGGTGCATGCGAATATCGTGCCACTGGCGACGACATTTTCTTCATCTCTGTATCTATTTTCTTCAATACGGAGTTCGGGTTTACCTTCGATGATTATCGGGCATACTCGCTCTCACGTTGCTGCTTTCAACCGGGTTGGTCGCGCGGCACCGGCCGAGGCCATCCCGGCAATGGCGAAGGTTCCTGGAGGAATGGTGTGGCCCTGTCAGGCAGTGGGGGCCGCAGCGAGTTGCGGATCAACGGGGGGACGACACTGTCATGGTCGATGGTGGGGTAGAAGACAGCGACGACAGCGGCCTGCGATCGATCGATCTGGCGACGCTGGGCGGCGTACTTCGCGTGTGCGATGTCGAACTGCTGCTGCTCGATGGCAACGGGCCGCGGGCGGCCTTCGCTTCGCGCGTGCATGAGGAAGCCCTGTTCTGCAGCATCAGTTGCGGTTTCCACTGCCGTGGCCGCTTCATGCTGCCACCCGACTGGGCGATGCTGGGGTATCTGCACGCCACCGATGAAACACTGAGCTGGTGCCACGGGGTGCCGCTTGCACCGGGGATGGCGCTGACGGTGATGCCCGAAGGCATCAGCGAGTTTACGCTCAGCCCCGGTACGCACATGACCCTGATGCTGGTGCCGGTCGCACGGGTGCAACGCAAGTTGACCGAACTGAGCCTGCGCAGCACACCGCCCGCGGGCCAGGCACTTTCACTGTTCAATCTGGCGAACGATTCGGCACCACTCGCCCATCATTATCAGCAGCTGCATCTTCAGCTCGGCCAGGGCGCTGGCCTGCAGCCGCAGGAAACCGAACGATTGCTGCACGAGCACGTGCAGGCCCTGCTCGGCGCAGGCGCCGCCGATCGGCCCGGTTGCAGCCGCGCCCGGCGCACGCATTATCTGATCGCGCAGCGGGCGGAGAACTTCATGCGGCTCAACCTGCGCCGCAATATCTACATGAACGAGATATGCGACGCGGCGGGTGTCAGCGAACGCGGCCTGCGCTATGCCTTCGAGGATCTGTTCGGAACTTCGCCCAACCGTTATCTTTCGATGCTGCGCCTGTGCGCTGCCTGCCGCAGCCTGTCCATGGCCGATTCCAGCCGCCGTTCGGTGAAGGCGATCGCCCTCAGCTGTGGCCTGTGGGACCTCTCCCGCTTTGCCGACAACTACCGCAAGGTTTTCGGCGAGCTGCCGCGCGATACGCTGATGCGCGCTCCCGCGCAGATCGGCCAGCCGGCCTGAATCAAGCGCCGCAAGGGTTTCGGGGTGGTTTCTGCCGGAATTGCCCATGTGCTTGCCGATATCGTTGCCGCTTCTGCATAGCCCGCTGCCGATTCCGGCCGTGGATTTGCCGGAATGTGCGATTGCCGTGCCGGAATGAAGTGCGCAGCCACCGTTGCAAACGCTGAAATGTCAGTCACCTGCCTAACGGCAAGTCCACTGACATTCAAGTTGTTCGCCTACGGGGGAAGTGCTCATGAATCGCATCTACCGGCGTGTATGGAACCGCCAGCTCAATGCTCTGGTTGTGGCCTCGGAACTGGCCACCGGCGACAGCGGCGGCAGCGCCGCGCGGGATCCGCGCGCCTTCCTGCTGATGCCCACCACGCTCGCCCTGGCACTGCTGTGCGTGCTGGCCAGTGGCCATGCGGGAGCATCCGAATCCAATCAGTCGCTGCGTGATCTGCAGGCTCTTGCAGCCAAGTACACCCAGCCGATGCCAGTCAAGGTCGATGCCGAGGTAGCCCTCGCGGCTGCCGCAAGCCAGGCCCAGAGCAGCCCGGCGATCAGCGCGGATGCGCGCGTCGGCCTGCAGTTGAGCACCGCGTCGCTGCCGGTGGTGCGTGACGTGCTGCCGGCCTCCGTGCAGGTCAAGCTGGCCGCGAACACGGCGCCGAAGCAGGTCGCCGTACCAAGGCTTGCCGCTGATGTCCGAGCGAATGCCAACATCGGTCTTGGCGGCGCGCAGGTGGCATCAATCGATACCGGTGCAAAGGCGGCCGCCGGCATCAGCGGCGCGTCGGCGGGCGCACTGCGGGGTCTGAAGGCGTCTGTGGATGGGGCGCTGGATTCGAAGCTGAAGGTGGCAGGCCACCAGATCGACGCCCAGGGCCAGGTAAAGGCGACGGCGGCGATCACGCTGCCCGCCAAGGAGGAACTGCCGGGAGAAGCCCACGATCGCGCGATCACCGCAGCATTCGATGCTGGTGCTGCCGGCAAGGTGCGCGTGCAGGCGCCGAATGGCCAGGAAGTGGTTGCCGATCGCAATCTGAAACTGGCAGGCCAGGCAACGGTTGCGGCGCAGAACAGCGCACTGGGTGTCGGTGGGCTGGTGGGTAGTGCGGTCGGCGCCGCAGGCAATGCAGTCGGTGGTGCGCTCAACGGCACCGTCGGTACGGTCGGCAGCGCGGTCGGTGGTGCCCTCAATGGCACGGTCGGCAGCGTCGGCGGCGCCGTTGGCGGCACGCTCAACAACACCGTGGGCGCCGTGGGCGGCGCACTGAACGGCGCCGTAGGCAGCGTCGGTGGTACGGTCGGTGGTGCGCTTAATGGCACGGTCGGCAGCGTGGGCGGTGCCGCGGGCGGCACGCTCAACAACACCGTGGGCGCCGTAGGCGGCGCACTGAACGGC
>NZ_JCAFSW010000017.1:0-57230 GCF_059369635.1 Stenotrophomonas sp. YJH_SMC_58 | reverse complement strand
GCGAATACGCCTCCTCGGACCAGCGCAATTCCGTGCTGACCCAATGGCTGCACCACTACAACTGGCACCGCCCTCACATGGGGATCGGTGGCCAGCCACCTATTTCCAGAGTCCTGCTGAACAACGTGGTGGGTTTACACAACTAACAGTCGACTCTACAGAAGCGGTGTGGAGCGCGCGGGCGGCAGAGCGCCCTCAAGTTCGGCGCCTACCCCGCCGATACAGCAGCCATGTCCCATGACCTGCTCAACCGGATCGACCAGCGGACCCGACTGGCCGGCCACAATCGCCTGGCGCTGCTGCTGTTCCGTCTCGGCGGACGTCAGCTTTTTGGCGTCAATGTCTTCAAGGTGCAGGAGGTCCTGCGGCGCCCGGAGCTGTTCCAGGTGCCCGGGCTGCCCAGCCAGTTCTCCGGCGTGGCCGACGTGCGCGGCCGTTCGGTGCCGGTGCTGGACCTCGGGCTGGCGATCGGCCATCCCGAGCGCGAGCCCGATGCGGACACCTCGCCCGGCTATCTGGTCGTCACCGAATTCAACCGTTCGATCCAGGGCTTCCTGGTCAGCGGCGTGGAGCGCATCGTCAACATCGCGGTGGAAGACATCCACCCGCCGCCGGAACTGGGCGCCGAATCGAGCTACCTGACCGCCGTGACCCGCTTCCAGGGTGAACTGATCCAGGTGATCGACGTGGAGAGCGTGCTGGCGGACATTGCCCAGGTGCGCGGCGAGGCGGTGCTCGATCCGGCGATGGCGATGCCCTCCGACGGCCCGCAGCTGCAGGTGCTGGTGGTGGATGACTCGCGCGTGGCCCGCCAGCAGATCCGCAGCGTGCTCGACCAGCTGGGCGTGGGTGCCACTCTGCTCTCCGATGGCAAGCAGGCGCTGGACCACCTGCTGCAGATTCACGCCTCGGGCGAGAACCCGGCCGAACGCTACGCCATGGTCATCTCGGACATCGAGATGCCGGCCATGGACGGCTATACGCTGACGACGGAAATCCGGCGCCATCCGGGCCTGGCCGGCCTGTACGTGCTGCTGCACACCTCGCTGTCGGGCGTCTTCAACAACGCCATGGTCGAGCGCGTGGGCGCCAACGCCTTCGTCGCCAAGTACTCGCCGCACGAGCTGGCCGATTTCGTGCTGGACCGCCTGCGCAAGGTCGCGATGGCGGCCTGACGGCCGCTGATCCGGTAGTGCCGGCCGCTGGCCGGCAACCGCAGATCCATCGGGGAGCCGGCCAGCGGCCGGCACTACCCTTCCCCTTTTGGCACACCCCTTGCAGCTTCCCGGGCAACGTTCCCGTGGGAGTGCACCGTGCGCAACCTGATTACCGACTACCTGGGCGTCCATGCCCAGGCCATGCCGTTGCGCGAACAGCGGATGAAGCTGATCGCCAGCAACCTCGGCAATGCCGACACTCCCGGCTACAAGGCCCAGGACCTGGACTTCGACGCCGCCCTGCGCCATGCCCAGGGGCAGGATGCCAATGGCCTGATGGCCACCACCCATGAGCAGCACTACGAAATCAGTAGCGGCCTGAACCCGTTCCAGATCGCGCGCGAAGGCGTGCAACCCAGCCTGGACGGCAACACCGTCGATCCCGATGCCGAGCGTGCGGCCTATGGCCGCGCCGCGCTCGAGTACCGCGCTTCGCTCAGCTTCGTCGAGAGCAAGGTGCGTTCCATGTTGACCGCGATCACGGGGCAATAAGCCATGAGCAACCTGCCGATCTTCGATATCGCCGGCTCCGCGCTGCAGGCGCAGTCGGTGCGCATGAGCACCATCGCCTCCAACCTCTCCAACGCCGATACCGTCGCCGGCTCCGCCGACGCGGTGTACAAGCCGCTGGAGCCGATCTTCCAGGCCGTCACCAGCAAGAACGATCCGAACATCACCTCGGTGAAGGTGAAGGAGATCACCCAAAGCGATGCGGCGCCGATCAAACGCTATGAGCCGGGCCACCCGCTGGCCGATGGCGATGGCTACATCTACCAGCCCGACGTCGACCCGGTGGCGCAGATGGTCAACCTGATCTCGACCTCGCGCAATTACCAGGCCGGCGTGGAGATGCTGACCACCGCCAAGGAACTGGCCCTGGCCACCCTGACCATGGGCCGCTGAGGCCCGCAGTACCGGATACCGCCATGACCACCGCCGTCAACAACCAGACCAACCAGGACGTCTACACCGCTCTCGGTCTGAACGCCCCGAACAGCAACGCCACCAAGAAGAAGAACACGCTGGACCAGGCCGATTTCCTGCGCCTGATGACCGAACAGCTGCAGCACCAGGATCCGCTGAAGCCGATGGACAACACGCAGATGGTCGCGCAGATGGCGCAGATGTCCACCGTGCAGGGCATCACCGATCTGAACAAGACGGTGAAGGGCTTCCAGGAATCGATGGCCAGCGACCAAGTGCTGCGTGGTGCGGCGCTGGTCGGCCACCAGGTGCTGGTGCCGTCGGAAAAGCTGGTGCTGGAAAAGGAAGGCAACGTTGAAGGCACGGTGGCCGCGCCCTCGGCCGGCATCATCACCGTCGACATCACCGATGTCACCGGCGCCAAGGTCACCTCGCTGAGCGTGGAAGCCAAGGCCGCCGGCGAGACTGCGTTCCAGTGGGACGGCAAGGATGCCAACGGCAAGCGCATGGAGCCGGGCAAGTATTCCATCGTTGCCAACCACGTCGATACCGCCGGCAAGAGCACCAAGCTGTCCACCTATGTGCAGGCGCCGGTGGAAAGCGTGACCGTCGGATCCGACGGCCTGTACCTGAACCTCAAGGGCCTGGGCACGGCCCCGATCGACTACGTGCTCCGCGTCAGCTGAGCCGCACACCCCGTACTTACCAGGAGCATCCCATGGGCTTCAATGTCTCGCTGTCCGGCATCAATGCCGCCAATTCCGACCTGAGCGTCACTGCCAACAACGTCGCCAACGTCAATACCACCGGCTTCAAGGAATCGCGCGCCGAGTTCGCCGACCTGTTCTCGGCCACCGGCTACGGCCTGTCGAAGAACGCGGTCGGCTCTGGCGTGCGCGTTTCCAATGTCGCCCAGCAGTTCAAGCAGGGCCACAACGAACAGACCGGCCGCAGCCTGGATATGGCCATTTCCGGTGAAGGCTTCTTCACCATGAACATGAACGGCAGCCGCGTGTACTCGCGCGCCGGCAACTTCCAGACCGATCCGTCCGGTTACGTGGTCAACCCGCAGGGCGCACGCCTGCAGGTGTTCGCGCCGAATGCCGATGGCACCAACTTCGATGCCGGCCGCATGGTCGACCTGCAGCTGCTGACCACCGACAGCCCGCCGAAGCAGACCAGCGAAGTGAAGGTCGGCTTCACCCTGCCGGCCAACGCCAAGCAGCCGACGGTCACCACCTTCGATCCGACCGATTCGAACAGCTACAACCACTCCAGCGGTGGCATCACTGTGTACGACTCGCTGGGCGTCAGCCACATCCAGGTCTCGTACTTCGTGAAGGGTGCCAACCCGAACGAGTGGACCGTGCGCAACTACGTGGACGGCCAGCCAGCCGGCGCGCCGACCCCGGTCACCTTCGACAACAGCGGCAAGCTCACCGCGCCGGCCAACGGCAAGGTCAGCCTCGGCACCTTCACCCCGACCACCGGTGCAGGCGTGCTGAACATGACGCTGGATGTGAGCGGCTCGACCCAGTACGGCGAAAAGTTCGCGCTGCGCAACACCCAGCAGGACGGCTACGCCGCCGGCAAGCTCAACGAAATCACGGTATCGGAAACCGGCGTGGTCTACGCCCGTTACTCCAACGGTGCCGACAAGCCGCTGGGCCAGGTCGCGCTGACCACCTTCAACAATCCGCAGGGACTGGAATCGAAGGGCAACAACCTGTGGGTGGATACCTTCAGCTCGGGCACGCCGCGCACCGGCATGCCGGACACCTCCAACCTCGGCAAGATCCAGGCCGGCTCGCTGGAAGCGTCCACCGTCGACCTCACCGAGCAGCTGGTCAACATGATCACCGCGCAGCGCAACTTCCAGGCCAACGCGCAGATGATCACCACCCAGGACCAGATCACCCAGACCGTCATCAACATCCGTTGATGACGCGCTGACCCTGTCACGGAACTCCCCGCATGGATAAAGCCCTTTACGTGGCGATGACCGGTGCCCGCGCCTCCCTGCAGGCGCAGGGTACGCTCAGCCACAACCTCGCCAACTCCGACACCCCCGGCTTCAAGGAAGCGCTGGCCAACACTGAAGCCTTCCCGATCCGTGGCCCGGGCTTTGCCTCGCGGGTGGATGCGCTGCACGTGGACGCCGGGTTCAACCGCACGCCCGGCTCGCAGCACATCACCGGCAAGCCGCTGGATCTGTCCCTGCAGACCGGCACCTGGCTGGCCGTGCAGTCCAGTGACGGCAGCGAGGCCTACACGCGCGGCGCGGCGTTGTCGGTGACGCCGAACGGCCAGCTGGTGACCTCCAGCGGCCGTCCGGTACTGGATGACAACAACAATCCGATCGCCATTCCGCCCTACCAGGCCATGGAGATCGGTGCCGACGGCACGATCTCGATCATCCCGCAGGGTGAAGGCCCGCAGACCATGGCGCAGATCGGCCGCATCAAAGTGGTGCAGGCACCGGATGAACGACTGGAGCGTGGCCTGGATGGCCTGTTCCGCAACACCGACCCGCGCCAGCCGTTCGCCCCGGCACAGGGCACCGCCGTGCACAGCGGGCAACTGGAGGGCAGCAACGTCGATGCCGCCGGTGCGCTGGTGCAGATGATCCAGCTGCAGCGCCAGTACGAAATGCAGGTTCAGGTGATCAAGCACGGCGACGACAACGCGCGCAGCGCCAACAGCATGCTGCGCCTGGGCAGCTGACGGAATTCCGGCGCCGGCTGACAGCGGCGCTGGCACACCGCTTGCACACCCGCATACAAGGGCCGCACCACGCGGCCGGCTTCACCAGACAGGACACCGAAGATGAACCAGGCATTGTGGATCGCGAAAACCGGACTGGATGCGCAGCAGATGCGCATGTCGGTGGTTTCCAACAACCTCGCCAACACCAACACCACCGGCTTCAAGCAGGACCGTGCCAGCTTCGAAGACCTGCTGTACCAGCAGGTGCGCCAGCCCGGCGGCTCCTCCTCGGCACAGACGCAGCTGCCCACCGGCCTGCAGCTGGGTACCGGCGTGCGCGTGGTCGCCACCGCCAAGAATTTTGAACAGGGTGGCCAGCAGCAGACCGGCCGCGCCCTCGACGTGATGGTCAATGGCCGCGGCTTCTTCGAGGTTCAGATGCCTGATGGCAGCTCGGCCTACACCCGTGATGGCTCGTTCAAGATCAACCAGGACAGCGAGCTGGTCACCAACAGCGGCTACCCGGTGCAGCCAGGCATCCAGATTCCCGAAGGCGCGCAGTCGGTGACCATCGGTACCGACGGCACCATCAGCGTGAAGATGGCCGACGGCGCCGCCTCGGTGGAAGTCGGCGCGCTGACCCTGACCGACTTCGTCAATCCGGCCGGCCTGCAGGCCCGTGGCGAGAATCTGTTCCTCGAGACCACGGCCTCCGGCCCGGCACAGAACGGCAACCCCGGCCTCAACGGCCTCGGCACCGTGGTGCAGGGCGCGCTGGAAGGCAGCAACGTCAACGTGGTGGAAGAGCTGGTGTCGATGATCGAAACCCAGCGCGCCTACGAAATGAACGCCAAGGCGATTTCCACCACCGATTCGATGCTCGGCTACCTCAACAACAAGCTCTGACCGGCCAACCCGGGAAACCGCCATGTCGCCCATTTCCAACTTCGCCCGCACTGCCCTCGCCTGCACCGTGGCTGCCCTGCTCGGTGGCTGCGTGATTGCTGGCGATGTGCGCCCCTATCCGGCAATGGCACCGATCCAGCCGATCATGCCACCGCAGGCCGAACCGACCGCCGGCGCGATCTACGCGGCCGGCCCGACCCTGCAGTTGTATTCGGACCGTCGCGCGCGCGATGTCGGCGACCTGCTGACCATCACCCTGCTGGAAAACACCACCGCGCAGACCAGTGCCAACACGGCCACCAACAAGGAATCGAACCTGAGCCTGGGCACGCCGTCCATCCTCGGCGCGCCGGTCACCCTGGGCGGCAAGGACATCCTCAGTGCGACGGCCAAGGGCGCGCGTGACTTCACCGGCAAGGGCAACAGCGCGCAGAGCAACCGCCTGCAGGGCAGCGTCACGGTCACGGTGATCCAGCGCCTGCCCAACGGCAACCTGGTGGTACAGGGGCAGAAGAACCTGCGCCTGAACCAGGGTGATGAACTGGTGCAGGTGCAGGGCATCGTGCGCCCGGGCGACATCAGCCAGGACAACACCATTCCGTCCAGCCGCGTGGCCGAAGCCCGCATCGTCTACGGCGGCCGCGGCCCGGTCGCGCAGTCCAACGCGATGGGCTGGCTGAGCCGCTTCTTCAACTCCGGCCTGACGCCGTTCTGAGTATGGCCATGAAACTCTTCTCCTCTTCTTCCTGGCAGCGACGCATGACGTCGCTCTACTGCGGCGTGTTCCTGGTCTTCGCCGTGGTGGCCCCGGCCAGCGCCGAGCGCATCAAGGACCTGGCCCAGGTCGGAGGCGTGCGTGGCAATGCGCTGGTGGGTTATGGCCTGGTGGTCGGCCTGGATGGCAGCGGCGACCGCACCAGCCAGGCACCCTTCACCGTGCAGAGCCTGAAGAACCTGCTCGGCGAGCTGGGCGTGAATGTTCCGCCGAACGTCAATCCGCAGCTGAAGAACGTGGCCGCCGTGGCGATCCACGCCGAACTGCCGCCGTTCGCCAAGCCGGGCCAGCCGATCGACATCACGGTGTCTTCGATCGGCAACGCGGTCTCGCTGCGTGGCGGTTCGCTGTTGATGGCCCCGCTGCGCGGCGCCGATGGCCAGATCTATGCCATCGCCCAGGGCAACCTGATCGTGGGCGGCTTTGGTGCACAGGGCAAGGATGGTTCCCGTGTCTCGGTGAACGTGCCCAGCGTCGGCCGCATTCCCAACGGTGCGACCGTGGAGCGTGCGCTGCCCGATCCGCTGGCCAACGGCGGCGAGATCACCCTGAACCTGCACAACAATGACTTCACCACGGTCTCGCGCATGGTCGCTGCGCTCAACAATGCGTTCGGCGACGGTGCGGCGCGTGCGGTCGACGGCGTGACCGTGGCGGTTACCGCGCCGACCGATCCGGGCGCACGCATCGGCCTGCTGGCGCGCATCGAGAACCTGGAACTGACCCCGGGCAGCGCTCCGGCCAAGGTGGTGGTCAATTCGCGTACCGGCACCGTGGTCATCGGCCAGCAGGTGCGCGTGGGACCCGCCGCGATCTCGCACGGTTCGCTGACCGTGACCATCCAGGAAAACACCAACGTCAGCCAGC
The DNA here is from genome assembly GCF_059369635.1 of Stenotrophomonas sp. YJH_SMC_58. Lineage (NCBI taxonomy): Bacteria > Pseudomonadati > Pseudomonadota > Gammaproteobacteria > Lysobacterales > Lysobacteraceae > Stenotrophomonas > Stenotrophomonas sp. YJH_SMC_58. The sequence goes on along the minus strand of NZ_JCAFSW010000017.1, from coordinate 49,835 downwards.
CCAATGCGCTGTCCGGGGGCCGCACCGTGGCCAGCCCGCAGTCGACCATCACCGCCACCAACGACGGCAGCCGCATGTTCAAGTTCAGCGGCGGCACCACCCTGGACGAGATCGTGCACGCGGTGAATGCCGTGGGCGCAGCACCAGGCGATCTCATCGCGATCCTGGAAGCCCTGAAGCAGGCCGGCGCATTGAGTGCCGAGCTCGAGGTGATCTGACATGCGCATCAATCCCGCATTCGATCTGCACCCGGCACAACAGAACGATCCGGCCAGGATCGACAAGGTCGCGCGTCAGCTGGAAGGCCAGTTCGCGCAGATGCTGGTCAAGAGCATGCGTGACGCCAGCTTCGGCGACTCGCTGTTCCCCGGCGAAAACAAGATGTTCCGCGAGATGTACGACCAGAAGATTGCCGAGGCGATGACCCGCGGCAAGGGCCTTGGCCTGTCCGGCATGATCAGCCGGCAGCTGTCCGGCCAGGCCGTCGATGGCCCGGCGCTGGATACCCGCGTGGACCCGGCCAAGGCCAGCCGTGCCTATCAGCTCAATGCACCGGCCAAGCCGGCACCGTCGCTGCCGCTGGAAGACGGTAGCCAGGCCGTGCGTTTGCTGCAGCAGATGGCCGCCGGCGCGCAGTCCGGCGCACACGCGGCGGTTGCACCGATGGAACAGGCGCTGGACCTGATCGCCGGGCGCGAAAGCAGCAGCATGCACCGCTCGCTGGGTACCGAAGATCCGTACATCGGCGGCCTGCAAGGCGAGGACTGGGCTGCCAACAGCGACCAGTGGTCGGCCACCGCCAGCAACCGCGGCACGGCCATCAGCCCGGCCGATGCGATGGCGACCCGCACCGCCGTCGCCCAGCTGGGCGAACACACCCCGGAAGGCTTCGTCGCCAGCATCTGGCAGCACGCGCAGCGTGCGGCCAAGGAACTGGGCGTGGATGCCCGCGCCCTGGTCGCCCAGGCGGCGCTGGAAACCGGCTGGGGCAAGCGCCACATCAAGCATGCCGACGGCAGCACCTCGCACAACCTGTTCGGCATCAAGGCCAATGGCTGGAACGGCCAGCGCGCCGTGGCCGGCACCCACGAGTACGTCGATGGCGTGCGCCGCAACGAAACCGCCAGCTTCCGTGCCTACAGTTCGCCGGCCGAGAGCTTTGCCGACTACGTGCGCCTGCTGAAGACCAGCCCGCGCTACCAGCAGGCCCTGCAGGCCGGCACCGACGTGCAGGGCTTCGCCCGTGGCCTGCAGCGCGCCGGCTATGCCACCGATCCGCGCTACGCGGCCAAGATCGCCGCGATCGCCGGCGGACCGACCATCGAGCGCGCCGTCAGCGCCGTGGCCGATGCCGGCTCGCGCCTCGGCCAGACCTTCGCCAGCACCGCAACCGCGGCGCTGGGTATCACCCGTCGTTGAGGAACCCCATGTCCAGCGTACTTTCCACCGGTACCGGTGCCCTGCTCGCCTTCCAGCGTGCGTTGGCGACCACCAGCCACAACGTGGCCAACCTCAATACGCCCGGCTACAGCCGGCAGAAGGTCAACTTCGCCACGGCTGATCCCCAGAACTACGGCTACGGCACGGTCGGCAACGGCACCCGCATCACCGACATCCGCCGTACCGCCGACCAGCTGGCGATCTCGCGCCTGCTCGACAGCAGCGGCGAGCTGGCGCGCCTGAAGCAGCTCTCCGGCATGGCCGACCGGGTCAATTCGTTGTTCTCCGACGCGGCAACCAACGTGTCCGGCGTCTGGTCGAAGTTCTTCGATTCGGTCAGCGGCCTGTCCTCCAATGCCGCCGGCACCGCCGACCGCCAGAACATGCTGGATGGTGGCAAGGCGCTGGCCAACCGCTTCGTGCAGCTCAACACGCACCTGAACAACCTCAACAGCGAGGTCAACAACGGCCTGCTGGCCGGCGCCACCGAGGTCAACCGGCTGGCGCAGGAGATCGCGCAGATCAACGGTGCGATCGGCACCAACATCGCTACCGCCGCACCGGACCTGCTCGACCGCCGCGACCAGCTGATCACCCAGCTGATCGGCTACACCGGTGGCACCGCAGTGATCCAGGACGGCGGCATCATGAATGTCTATACCGCTGGCGGAAACGCGCTGGTGGTGGGCACCACGGCGACCAAGGTCACCACCGTTGCCGACCCGTACCAGCCGGAGCGGCTGCAGCTGGCGCTGGAAACGCAGGGCAACACCATCCGGCTCGACCCGAAGGCGGTCGGTGGCCAGATCGGCGGCCTGCTGGAATTCCGCGACACCGTGCTGACGCCTGCCCAGGCCGAACTGGGCAAGCTGGCGGTAGGCCTGGCCGAGAGCTTCAACCAGGTGCATCACCAGGGCGTGGACCTGTATGGCCAGCTGGGGGGTGACTTCTTCAACATCGGCAACCCGCGCGTCACCGCCAACAATGCCAACACCGGCACCGCCAGCCTCAGCGCCAGTTACGGCGACCTCGGCAAGCTGGACGCGCAGAACGTGGTGCTGCAGTTCGATGGCACCAACTGGAAGGCCAGTCGTGCCGACACCGGTGCCAACGTTCCGCTGACCGGCACCGGCACCGCCGCCGATCCACTGGTGATCAACGGCGTCAAGCTGGTGGTCGGCGGTACCCCGGCGGCCAACGACCGCTTCCTGCTGCAGCCGACCGCAGGCGTGGCTGGCAGCATGGAAGTGGCGATCACCGATCCGTCGCGCATCGCCGCTGCTGCGGCAGTGAAGGGCGCGGCGGCGACGTCCAACACCGGCACCGGCAAGCTGAGCGGTGTCACCGTCAGCGATTCGACCAACGCCAACCTGCGCAATCCGGCCGCGATCGTGTTCACCTCGGCCACCACCTACACCATTGATGGGGGGCCGCCGCAGACCTACACCCCCGGCCAGACCATCAGTGCCAATGGCTGGAGCTTCGTGCTGGACGGTGCGCCGAAGGTTGGCGACACCTTCAACATCACCCCGACTCCGGCGGGCTCGTCGGACAACAGCAACGCCTCCAGGCTGTCCAAGGTGGAGAGCGCCAAGGCATTCAACAGCGGCACGGTCACCCTCAACGGCGCCCTGGGGGGCCTGACCACCCAGGTCGGTGCAGCCGCCCGCTCGGCCGAGTATTCGCTGGAAGCGCAGCTGGTGATCAATGACAAGGCGCAGGAAGCACGCGATGAAGTATCCGGCGTCAACCTGGACGAGGAGGCGGCCGACATGCTGCGCCTGCAACAGGCCTACCAGGCAGCCTCGCAGCTGATCTCCACCGCCGACAGCATGTTCCAGACCATCCTGGGAGCCGTCCGTCGATGAGCAGCCGTATCTCCACCAGCATGATGTTCAACCAGTCCGTGTCGCTGATGATGGCCAAGCAGGCCAAGCTCAGCCACCTGGAGCAGCAGATCGCCACGGGCAGCAAGATCGTCAGCGCCAAGGACGATCCGGTTGCCGCTGGTGCGGCGGTCGGGCTTGACCGCAGCCTGGCCGCACTGGACCGGATGAAACTGAATGCCGGCAACGTGCAGAACCGACTGGGCGTACAGGAAAACACCCTGGCCCAGGTCAACGACCTGATGGCGCGCGTCAACGACCTGACCATCCAGGCCAGCAATCCGGCACTGGGCGCCGCCGACAAGAAAACGCTGATCACCGAACTGAACCAGATCCGCGAGGGCCTGCTGTCGCTGGCCAACGCCGACGACGGCACCGGCCGCTACGTGTTCGGCGGCACCAACGATGGCGATCCGCCGTTCGCCAAGATCAATGGCAAGGTGGTCTACCGTGGCGACCAGACCCAGCGCCAGATTGAAGTCGGCCCCGATACCTATGTGCGGGATGCCCTGCCCGGCAGCGAAATCTTCATGCGCATTCCTACCGGCGACGGCTTCGTCGATGGTGTTGCCGCAGCCGGCAATACCGGCAATGGCGTGCTGACCAACATCACCCGCGATGGCAGCGACAGCTGGAACGGCCAGTCCTTCAGCATCCGATTCACCGCCGCCGACCAGTACCAGGTACTGGACGGTGCTGGCAACGTGACCGGCACCGGCACGTTCAAGGCCGGTGACAACGTGGAAGTCAACGGTGTCCGCCTGCAGATCACCGGCGCACCCGCTGCCGGTGACAGCTTCAACGTGAAGCCGGCAACCAGTCGCGACATCTTCGACACCATGGACAAGCTGATTGCCGCGCTGGATGCCGACACCGGCACCACCGCCAGGATGAGCGCGCAGCAGAACGAACTGCAGAGCGCCCTGCGCGATGTGGCCCGTGCGTCGGAACGGATGATCGATTCGCGTGCGGCCGGCGGTGCGCAGCTGAAGGCACTGGACAATGCCGCCGACATGCGCGAAGCCAACAGCGTGACCCTGAAGACCACGCTGTCGCAGATGCGCGACCTGGACTACGCCGATGCACTGAGCCAGTACCAGTTGCAGAGCACCGCGCTGCAGGCGGCACAGACGATCTTCTCGCAGATGCAGTCGATGTCGTTGTTCAACAAGATCCGCTGACGCATCTCCTGCGTCACCCCTGAAAGGCCGCGATGCCCTGCATCGCGGCCTTTTTCGTTTCTGCTTGCCCGTTCCGTCGCGCTCGCCGGGCGTGGCCCGGCGCTACCGGAAACGTGCTGCACGCATTTCCCGTGATTGCCCATCAAGCCCGGCCCTGCCCCGCCGATACCTTCATCAGCGCTGGTTGGGCATGCCCAACCGCCCTTTCCGGGGTCGCCTTCACGCCCAGCCAGGGCTGGAAAACCCGGGAAAAACAGCCTCCGGCACCGGATTTCAGCATCGACGGAATTCACGGCTAAAGGTTGTTGACAAAGCGCCGTTATTCATTTGGCAACAGCGAAGCACACAGCCACACAAAAAAACAGGCGGCGCTTCGTTTCATTCACCAACGGGTTCCATATAAGAGGAGACGACCCCATGGCACAGGTAATCAACACCAATACGATGTCGCTCAACGCTCAGCGCAACCTGAGCACCAGCGGCAGCTCGCTCGCTACCACCATCCAGCGCCTCTCGTCCGGCCTGCGCATCAACAGCGCGAAGGACGACGCGGCCGGCCTGGCCATCAGCGAGCGCTTCACCACCCAGATCCGCGGTCTGGACGTGGCCATCCGCAACGCCAACGACGGTATCTCGCTGGCCCAGGTCGCCGAGGGTTCGCTGAGCGAAGTCGGCAACAACCTGCAGCGCATCCGTGAACTGGCCGTGCAGTCCTCCAACGCCACCAACTCGGCCAGCGACCGCAAGGCCCTGCAGGCTGAAGTGACCCAGCTGGTCTCGGAAGTCGACCGCGTGGCCAAGCAGGCCGACTTCAACGGCACCAAGCTGCTGGACGGCTCCTTCACCAGCCAGCTGTTCCAGGTCGGCGCCAACGCCGGCCAGGCCATCGCCATCAACAGCGTGGTCAACGCCAAGGCCGATTCGCTGGGCGCGGCGACCTTCGCCAACGGCTACACCGGCACCAGCCTGGCTGCGGCCGACAAGGCCACCGCCGACACCACCTACTCCGGCCTGCAGATCTCGGTGACCCCGCCGGGCGGCACCGCCACCACGGTCACCATCAACGACTTCACCGTGAAGGCGGGCGAATCGATCACCTCGGCCACCTCCGCAGCGATCAACAACAAGCTGGGCGAAACCGGCGTCATGGCCTCGGTCAATGCCGGCGTGATCAGCCTGGCCTCGGTCAAGGACGGCCAGACCTTCACCCTGGGCGTCAGTGCCGCAACCCCGCCGGCCGGCGCCACCGCCGCGACCATCGCCGGCCTGGGCCTGACCGAAACCAGCACCAACGGCGGCCTGCTGACCGGCGCCACGGCCAACTTCGTCAAGGACCTGAACGTCACCACCGCCGAAGGCGCGCAGAAGGCGCTGTCGATCGTCGACAAGGCCCTCGAATCGGTCAACAGCGTGCGCGCCGACCTCGGCGCGATCCAGAACCGCTTCACCTCGGTGGTGGCCAACCTGCAGACCTCCTCGGAGAACCTGTCGGCCTCGCGCAGCCGCATCCGCGATACCGACTTCGCCAAGGAAACCGCCGAACTGACCCGCACCCAGATCCTGCAGCAGGCCGGTACGGCCATGCTGGCCCAGGCCAACCAGGTACCGCAGAACGTGCTCAGCCTGTTGCAGCGCTGACATGAGCCGCCCCCGGGGCACGTCGGGGGCGTCTAACCCAACTCACGTGCAACCGCTCAAGGACCTCTCCTCATGGCACAAGTCATCAACACCAATACGATGTCGTTGAATGCTCAGCGTAACCTGAGCACCAGCGGCAGCTCGCTGGCCACCACCATCCAGCGCCTGTCCTCCGGTTCGCGCATCAACAGCGCCAAGGACGACGCCGCCGGCCTGGCGATCTCCGAGCGCTTCGGCACGCAGATCCGCGGTACCGACGTCGCCATCCGCAATGCCAACGACGGCATCTCGCTGGCCCAGGTCGCCGAAGGTTCGCTGACCGAAATCGGCAACAACCTGCAGCGCGTCCGCGAGCTGTCGGTGCAGGCCTCCAACGCCACCAACTCGGCCAGCGACCGCAAGGCGCTGCAGGCCGAAGTGACCCAGCTGGTCTCGGAAATCGACCGCGTCGCCAAGCAGTCGGACTTCAACGGCACCAAGCTGCTGGACGGCACGTTCTCCAGCCAGCTGTTCCAGGTCGGCGCCAATGCCGGCCAGGCCATCGCCATCGACAAGACCATCGATGCGAAAGCGGGTTCGCTCGGCACCTCGACCTTCGCAAGCGGTGCAACTGACGTACTGGCCGCCAGTACCGACGGCTCGCGCATTACCGGCAAGGTAATGGGCGTGGACATCGGCACCGTCGAGATCAAGGCCGGCGCCACCACTGCCGACGCGTCCAAGGCTGTCGCCACGGCGATCAACGCAAAGATCGGCGAAGCCGGCCTCTATGCCGAGGCGAATGCCGACGGCTCGATGAAACTGACCTCGGTGAAGGAAGGCAAGGCCGTCGTCGCTGCCGACATCGCGCTTGAGCGCAGCGATCTGACCGCCGCGACCGGCGTGTGGAGCGCGAAGACCGCAGCCGGTGCTTACACCGCTGGCACCGCCACCGCCGCCAACGTGCAGAAGCTGGACGTGAGCACGGTGCTTGGTGCACAGCAGGCGATGGAAGTGGTCGACAAGGCCCTGGGTGCGATCAACAGCACCCGCGCGGACCTCGGTGCGATCCAGAACCGCTTCACCTCGGTCGTGGCCAATCTGCAGACCTCGTCGGAAAACCTGTCGGCGTCGCGCAGCCGCATCAAGGACACCGACTTCGCCAAGGAAACCGCAGAGCTGACCCGCACCCAGATCCTGCAGCAGGCCGGTACGGCCATGCTGGCCCAGGCCAACCAGGTGCCGCAGGGCGTGCTCAGCCTGCTGCGCTGATCCACGGCAAGAAGGCGCCGCTACCGTCGGATCGAACCGACGGTAGCGGCAACCCGGAAGCCACGGTGCACGAAGGCGCGGGCCATGCCCGGCCCGGGATCGCTCCCGAACCGGCTTGGCATCGCCCGCTCCTGCGGACCTCTCTTTCAGCGCTGTACCTTTGACTGTACGTACCGGGCGGCTTCGTCTCCCCCCGATTGTCAGTAGCCTGATCCCTCCCCTGCCTTGGGGGAGGGTTTTTTGCAGACTCCCGGCAGCCTGCGGTGATTCCACCCGCACCCTGCCCCAACCCTCCTGCAAACCGCGTGCCAGAACCTGCGCCAGACCACTGGCACGGCACGTGCATCAACGAAGTCCTCAAGACCCAGCGGCGCAGGCCGCTATTTTCGTTGACGACGGGCCACCGCACGGCGGCCAGGCCCGGATACCAGGAGAATCATATGGCAAGCTTTGGATACGGTGGCATTGGCTCGGGGCTCAACATCTCGGACATCGTCAACCAGCTGGTCGCAGCCGACCGCAAGCCCGCCGACAACGCGCTGAACCTGCAGCAGTCCAAGGCCAAGATGCAGCTGTCGTCGATCGGCACTGTCACTTCGGCCTTCGACAAGCTGAAGACCGCACTGACCGCACTGAAGGCCACCACGGCCTTCGATACCCGCACGGTGACCGCCACCGGCAAGGCACAGCCCGCCAACACCGACGACGTGCTGACGGCCTCGGTGGCACTGTACGACCTGGGCACGACCAAGGCAGCGGCCTCCAATGGCACGCATCAGGTGGAGGTGAAATCCCTTGCCACCGCGCACAAGCTGATTGCCAATACCTCGGTGGGGAAGACCGACACCTTCGGCGCCGGAACCTTGACGCTGACCGTTGGCGTTGGCGACAAGGCAAAGACGATGAAGGTCGAGGTGGAAGCCGGCGATACGCTGACCACCGTGCGCAACAAGATCGACGCCGCAGGCCGCAAGGAAGGCGTGCAGGCGACCCTGATCGCCTCGGGCGACAACCAGTACCTGTCGATCGCCCAGGAAAAGACCGGCGCGGCCAATGCCATCAAGCTCGAATACGGCGGCAGCGACCCGAAACTGACCGCACTGGTGGGCAGCCTCCAGGAAAACACCGCGGCAGCCGATGCCGAGCTGACCATCGATGGCGTCACGGTGGTCAGCGCTAGCAACACCGTGGCCGACGCCGTGCCGGGGTTGACCCTGAACCTCAAGGTCAAGGGCAAGAGCACCGTCGTGATCAGCACCGATACCACTGCAGCCACCAAGGTGATGCAGGAGTTCGTGACCGCCTACAACGCAGCAATCGCGGCGATCAACACCGAGACCAAGTACGACGCCAAGACCAAGGAAGCCGCCACGCTGACCGGCGACGCGCAGATGCGTGGTGCCTCCAGCCAGTTGCGCTCGGTGATGTCGGGCGTGCTGAAGGAGCTGTCCGCCGATGGCCTGGACCCCAAGACGCTGGGACTGCAGACGCGCGGCTATCCCAACGCCGACGGCAGCCTGGTGCTGGACGCCACCAAGTTTGCCGCCGCGCTGGCCAGCCAGCCCGAGAAGATCCGCTCGGCGATCACCGGCGACACCGGTGGTGCCGGCACGCTGTACACCATGGTCGACGGCTACGTCAGCACCACGGTCGGCAAGGAAGGCGCCTTCGTCGCCCGCACTAAGGGCCTCAACACCACGCTGGACAACATCGACAAGCGCCGCAAGGACCTCGACACGCGCATGAAGAACGTGGAAGAGCGCTACAAGAAGCAGTTCATCGCGTTGGACAGCCTGATGGGCAAGTTGCAGCAGAGCAATACATCGCTGCAGCAGCAGCTGGCACAGCTGAACCGCTAAAGGACTGCGTGCAACGCTCAAGTTTGGCGTGTAACGCACCGATAACGGACGCAACAGCAATCAACGCCGCACCGCCGTCAGCGGTCCCCACGACCGTCCGGCGGCACCCCGCGCAAGGAGAATCACGAATGTACGGTTCCAGCCGTCAATATGCCGAGCAGTACCGCCAGGTGGGAGTGACCAGTGCGGTCGCCGATGCCGATCCGCACAAGCTGGTGGCGATGCTGCTGGCCGGCGCGCTGGAGCGCGTGCGGCGCGCCCTGGCCAGCCTCGAGCGTGGCGACCAGGCCGGCAAGGGCAAGGCGATCGGAGAGGTCTGCGCGATCGTCGGCCACCTCAATGGCTCGCTGGATCATGAGGCTGGCGGTGAAATCGCCGGGAACCTGTCGGCACTCTACGACTACGTGCTGCAGCGCCTGACCGAGGCCAACCTGCACAACGACCGTGCCGCCCTCGATGAATCCCTGCAGTTGCTGGGCGAGATCGACAGCGCCTGGAATGCGATCCCGATGGAACAGCGCCGCCCGGCTGCGGTGGCCCCATGAGCCTGCACGAACTGCACGCCCAGCTGGACGCCTTCGAAAAGGCCCTGGGCGAAGACGCCCTCGACCAGGCCGACAGCCTGCTCGACGGTCACGACAGCACGCTGCATGCCCTGCTCAGCCAGCCGCTGACCTCGGACGACCACGCACCGCTCAGTGCGCTGTTCGAGCGCCAGCAGAACCTGCTGGGCCTGCTGCGCCAGCGTCGCGATGCGGTGGCAGCACTGATGAATGACGGCCAGCGCTCTCTTCGCGCGGCCCATGCCTACCTGCAGGCAGAATCGCTGGCATGACCCAACTGCCGACAACGTCGCTGCACCATCCCGCCGAAAGCGAGCTGTTCGACGAAACGCTCAGCTGCGAGCTGGCACTACCCGCCGAATTCCAGGCAGGCAGTGGCACCGGCCGTACCGGCAGTGCCGAGGGCCTGCTGCGCAGCCTGGCGCTGGTTGAAGACAGCCGCGTTGACGAGCATGACGACCGCAATGAAGCCAGCCTGCAATTGCAGCGGCTGGAGGCGAAGCTGGATCTGGCGATGGTGTTGCTTGGCCGTCTGGTCCGCCAGCAGGGCCAGGAACTGACCCTGCGCCCGGTGCGCTGGTCGCGCCGTGGCATCCGCCTGCAGCTGGGCCCGCGCAGTGGCGCCAGCCCGGGCCAGGCGGGCCTGGTCCGTCTGCAGCCCAGCGATTGGCTGCCCGACCATATCGACCTGCCGGTGGAAGTGATTGCCGAAGCGGCCGATGGCGGCGGCGGCCACTATCTGTGGCTGCGCTTCCAGCGCCTTGGCGATGGCCTGGAAATGGCCATGGAGCGCCACCTGTTCCGCCTGCACCGGCGCCAGGTGGCCGAGGCACGCCGGGCGCGTTGAAACCTGCCACCATCACGCTTGGCGGGCAAGCCTTGGCGCGCCCGTTCAGCTAAGTTAAGGTGGACTCCCCTACACGGACCTGCTGCGTGCCTGTGCGAGTTCTCATCGTCGACGATCACACCCTGGTCCGCGCCGGCCTGGCGCGGCTGCTGCAGGGGTTTGCCGACGTGCAGCTGGTTGCAGAGGCCAGCAACGCCGAACAGGCGCTGCAGCTGGCCCTGCAGCACGCCCCGGACGTGGTCCTGATGGACCTGTCATTGCCTGGCCGTACGGGTCTGGAAGCGCTCAGCGATATCCGGCTGCGCGCGCCCGGTACCCGGGTTGTGATGATGACCATGCACGACGACGCCGCTCACGTGCGCGATGCGCTGGATCGGGGCGCGGTCGGGTTCGTGGTCAAGGATGCAGCACCGCAGGAGTTGGAACTGGCGCTTCGCGCGGCGCATGCCGGCCAGGTGTTCCTGAGCCCGCAGATCTCCGCCAAGATGCTGGCACCGATGCTCGGCCGCGAGAAACCCACCGGCATCGCCGCACTGTCGCCGCGCCAGCGCGAGATCCTGCGCCGCATCGGCAAGGGCGAGAGCAACAAGGAAATCGCCGCCGACCTCGGCATCAGCGTCAAGACAGTGGAAACCCACCGCGCACGCATGATGGAGTCACTGGGCTGCCGTCGCGCCAACGATCTGCTGCTGCTGGCCGCGCGCCACCAGCACGAGCTGGAGTGATCCAACCCCACCGTGGGCGTCGGGAAAATGCCGGGTAGAGTCGACTGCCAGTCGACTTGCGCGCGAAGCGCGCGGGCGTTTTTCGCTATCTGACCGGAGAGCAGTCGACTGGCAGTCGACTCTACCAACCCACGCCCGCCCACTTCACCGGCGTCGAATTCCCGTCATCCCGACACTCCCCGACAGGAATACGTACACGGCGCAGCCCGATCAATCCGGGCCTTGCACCGGAAATCAGCAACTTAGCGGAGCTCATCGTCAACATTCCGCGCCGCTGTAGGGAATACCCCTACACGCCGTCAGGAAATTCACGAAGCTCCTCAGGAACCCCCCGATTCCGCCACCGCCGGATCAAAAGCAAGATGCGTTCCACAAGGCGCCGGGGAGCGGCGCCGGGGAACCACGATGAAGGCTGCACTCTCGACCCAGCTGGGCCAACAACTTCACCTCACCCCGCAGCTGCTGCAGTCGATCCGGCTGCTGCAGCTTGATGGCCTGCACCTGGAACAGGAAATCCAGCGCCTGCTGGACTCCAATCCCCTGCTGGAAATCGAAGAGCCCGAAGCACCGGCCGCCGACGCCACCGACGTTGCCACCGCGACGCTGGAAACCGCCGCGTTCGACGAGCTGCCGGAGTCGTCGATGTGGGACGTGGCCGGCGCCAGCTGGCAGGACGACGACGACGACCGCATGGCGCGCATCGCCGCCGGCGAATCCACCGACCCGCAGCTGCGCGTGCTGCAGCGTCTGTCGCTGGACATGGATGACCGCCAGCTGGCAGTGGCCGCATTCTGGCTGGACCACTGCGACGAGGCTGGCTACCTGCAGGCGCCACTGGGCCAGCTGCAGCTGCTGGCCAGCGCCCAGTTCGACATCGACGCCGACGGCGTCGAAGCCATCCGCCAGCAGCTGCTGCACGGTGAACCGGCCGGCATGGCCGCCCAGGACCTGCGCGAGGGCCTGCAGGCGCAGCTGCGCAGCCTGCACGGCGCGGTGCCTGCCCGCCACCTGGCCACGCGCATCCTGGACGGCGCACTCGATGCGCTGGCCGCACATGATTACCCCGCCCTCGCCCGCCAGCACGACGCCGAGATCGACGACGTGCGCGAAGCGGTACGCCTGATCCTGTCGCTGCAGCCACGCCCAGGCGACAGCCTGCTGCCGGAACGCAATGCCGTTGTGGTTCCGGATGTGGTCGCCTGGCACGCCGATGGCCAGTGGAAAGTGGCATTGAACCCGGCCACCAGTCGCCGCGTCTCCATCAACAGCCAGTACGAACAGGCGCTGGCAGAGACTAGTGAAGCCGCCCCGGCTCTGCGCGAGATGCTGCAGGAAGCGCGCTGGTTCAGCCGCGGCCTGTCGATGCGCTACGACACCCTGCTGCGCACCGCGCGGGTGATCGTCGAGCGCCAGGCCGCGTTCCTGGTGCGTGGCGAGGAAGCCATGGCGCCATTGACCCTGAAGGAAGTGGCCGAGGAAATCGGCATGCACGAGTCCACCGTCTCGCGCATCACCACCGGCAAGTTCCTGCAGACCCCGCGCGGCACCTTCGAACTGAAGCATTTCTTCGCCGTCCGACTGGAAGGCGCCAGCGTCTCCGGGCAGGCGGTCAAGGCCATGGTCCGCCGCCTGATCGACGCCGAACCGGCCGGTCGGCCACTGGCCGATGAGGCGATCGCCGGCCTGTTGTCACGCCAGGGGGTGAACATTGCCCGCCGAACCGTCGCAAAATACCGGGAACAACTGGACATCGCCCCGGCCCGTGAACGGCGCCGGCTCGGCGCCAGGCAACCACAGCTGGCCCGGGTGGGCTGAAAAGGATGTTGGACATGAACAAGCTTACCGTCCTGCTGGTCGATGACCACGAGGGCTTCATCAACGCGGCAATGCGCCACTTCCGCAAGATCGACTGGCTGCAGATCGTCGGCAGCGCCGGCAACGGCCTGGAAGCGATCGAGCGTTCGGAAACGTTGCGCCCGCAGGTTGTATTGATGGATCTGGCAATGCCTGAGATGGGCGGCCTGCAGGCCACCCGCCTGATCAAGTCGCAGGACGACGCACCGTACATCGTGATCGCCAGCCACTTCGACGACGCCGAGCACCGCGAGCACGCGCTGCGTGCTGGTGCCGATAATTTCGTCAGCAAGCTGTCCTACATCCAGGAAGTCATGCCGATCCTGGAAGGCCTCAGGGAGGAACAGTCGTGAGCGAATCGCGCATCCTTGTGCTGGACAACGACGCCGTGCGTGCAGAGCGCACCGTTGCCCTGCTGGAGTTCATGGACTTCAACCCGCGCTGGGTCTCCGACGCGGCCGACTTCGATCTGGGCCGGCAGCGCCAGAACGATTGGATGGCAGTGATCGTCGGCAGCCTGGACGACAACGCCGCCAGCGCCGCACTCTACAACTGGCTGGGCGGCAGCAGCCTGCCACCGCCGGTACTGCTGGCCGACGGTGATGCCGCAGCCTTCGCGCAGCAGCACGGCCTGCACGAAGCCAACATCTGGCCGCTGGAGACGCCGCTGCGCCACGCGCAGATGGAAGCCCTGCTGCGCCGCGCCAGCCTCAAGCGCCTGGATGCCGAGCACCAGGCCGGTGCCGCGCAGGAGCAGGGACCGACCGGCAACGGCCCGGCGGTCACCGCGCTGCGCACCATGATCGAGCAGGTCGCCGCGTTCGACACCACCGTGCTGGTGCTGGGCGAATCCGGCACCGGCAAGGAAGTGGTGTCGCGCGCCATCCACCAGCGTTCGCCGCGCCGTGATGGCCCGTTCGTGGCGATCAACTGCGGCGCCATTCCGGCCGACCTGCTGGAAAGCGAACTGTTCGGTCACGAGAAGGGTGCCTTCACCGGCGCATTGACCGCGCGCAAGGGCCGCTTCGAAATGGCCGAAGGCGGCACCCTGCTGCTGGACGAAATTGGCGACATGAGCCTGCCGATGCAGGTGAAGCTGCTGCGCGTGCTGCAGGAACGCAGCTTCGAGCGCGTCGGTGGCAACCAGACCATCCGCTGCAACGTGCGTGTCGTGGCCGCGACCCACCGTGATCTGGAAACCCGCATCGCCGAAGGCAAGTTCCGTGAGGATCTGTTCTACCGCCTCAACGTGTTCCCGATTGAAGTACCCGCGCTGCGCGAGCGTCGCGAGGACCTGCCGGCACTGGTGGAAACCATCGCCGCACAGTTGGCGCGAACCGGCCGTGGCGAAGTGCGCTTCACCCCGGAAGCCCTGCAGGCACTGGCCGGCTACGAGTGGCCGGGCAACGTGCGCGAGCTCACCAACCTGGTCGAACGACTGGCCGTGCTGCATCCGGGTGGATCGGTGCGCGTACAGGACCTGCCGGCCCGCTACCGTGGCGATGCCGCGCTGGCCGCCGTCGCTACGCCGGCGCCGGCACAGGCCGCCACCAGCGAAGAGCGACTGGACCTGCGCAGCTTCTCGTTCCACACGCCCGGCAGCGGCAACCAGCCGGCGCTGGAGCACGGCATCGCCGTCAATCGCCCGGCGGCACCGGCCGCCCTGCCCGACGAAGGCATGGACCTGCGCAACCACATGGCCAACATCGAACTGGGCCTGATCAACGAAGCACTGGAACGCACCCAGGGCGTGGTCGCCCACGCCGCCCAGCTGCTCGGCCTGCGCCGCACCACCCTGGTGGAAAAGCTGCGCAAGTACGGCATCGAGCGCGAGCAGGCCGAACTGGCCGGCTGACGCGCGCTACCAGCATGAAGGGGGCACGAACGCCTGGGCTTGCCCGGGCGTTGGTGTTTCTGGCGCCGCTGCACGACGTCAGTAGATCCACGTCATGCGTGGATAGAGACCGTGGCCGCGCGCTGACAGCGCCGCGCATCTGCACGAATTCCTACAGACAACGTTGCCGCGTTCCGGAGGATGGAGTGGGACCTCCCAACGAGGCTCCACCATGCATCGCCTCACCCTGCTCGCCGCCCTGCTCTGCCCCGGCATTGTCACCGCCACCGGCTGCACCCTGCCCGCCACGCTCGACCAGCGCCAGAATTCCGGCCGCTGGACCCTGCAGCCCCAGGCCAGAAAACCGACGCCGGTTAAATGGCGCCACCAATGGGGTCAGAGCCCGTGCCGACCAACGGTCGGCACCCACCATCAGCAGCAGGTTCCAACAGATCGCGGCCACCTGTCTAAGGCGGGGTGGGTCCGGTTGCGGGGGCGTGAGCGCCATGGATGGCGCGACCGAGCCTCCATGGACGGATTTACGGCGTCCCGCGTAACCGGACCCACCCCGCCACCCCACGGATAGCCCGATTTTGACGTTGATGTTGACGTGGCGTCGGCGGGTGCAGGGCGCAGCCCTGCCAGCACCCCCAACCCTCACTTCACTGAATCGAAAACCGGTTTCGGCACGGCACTTGCACTGGCTACAGCAGACAACCCCATCCCTGTTTCTGGAACCGTTGCAGATGTCCCACTCCGTCACTTCGATCCTTTCGCAGATCCGCTCCTATCAGACCCAGATGGGACAGCCGGCGCTCAACCCGCTGGGCGAAACGCCTCGCAGCAACGCCCTGACGGGCACGGTGCTGGATGCACCGCAGGCCCAGCCGGCCAGCTTCACCGAAACCCTGCGTGGTGCGATTGCCGGCGTCAACGATGCGCAACAGAAATCCGGCGCCCTCGCCAAGGCCTTCGAAATGGGCGACCCCAGCGCCGACCTCGCCAAGGTGATGGTCGCCTCGCAGCAGTCCCAGATCGCCTTCCGCGCCACCGTGGAAGTCCGCAACCGTCTCGTCCAGGCTTACCAGGACGTGATGAACATGCCGCTGTAAGGAATAGAGACGCATGGCACTGACGCTCTCCAAGGACAGCCTGAACGCCGAAAAGGCCGGGCAATGGTTCGACCGCCTGCAGAGCCTGCAGATCACCCGTCGGCTGGGCCTGATGGCGATGATCGCGGTGGCGGTGGCGGCAGGCCTGTCCGTGTTCTTCTGGTCGCAGAAGCCGGGCATGGTCCCGCTGTACACCGGCCTGGACCAGAAGGCGACCGCTGAAGCGACCGACCTGCTGCGCGCCGCGCAGATTCCGTTCGCACTCGACCCGGCCACCGGTGGCATCACCGTGCCTGAAAAGAACCTGCACGATGCCCGCCTGAAGCTGGCCGGCTCGGGCCTGACCGATAGCGGCAAGCTCGGCTTCGAGCTCATGGAACGCGACCCGGGCTTCGGCGTCAGCCAGTTCGTGGAAAGCGCGCGTTACCAGCATGCGCTGGAAACCGAGCTGTCGCGCACCATCAACACGCTGCGCCCGGTGCGCGATTCGCGCGTGCACCTGGCCATTCCCAAGCCCAGCGCCTTCACCCGCCAGCGCGACGTAGCCAGTGCCTCGGTCACCCTGGAACTGCGCGGTGGCCAGCAGCTGGAACGCAGCCAGGTGGATGCCATCGTGCACATGGTTGCGGCCAGCATCCCGGATCTCGCGCCGGAGCGGGTGACCGTGGTCGACCAGAGTGGGCGCATGCTCAGCATCACCGACCCGAACAGCGAAGCGGCGGTCAACGCTGCCCAGTTCGAGCAGGTGCGCCGCCAGGAAACCTCGTTCAACCAGCGCATCCGCGAGCTGCTGGAACCGATGACCGGCCCTGGCCGGGTCAACCCGGAAGTGAGCGTGGACATGGATTTCTCGGTGACCGAGGAGGCCCGCGAGCTCTACAACGGTGAGCCGCAGAAGCTGCGCAGCGAGCAGATGAGCGAGAACACCACCAGCACCCCTGGCCCGCAGGGTGTGCCGGGTGCCACCAGCAACAGCCCGCCGGGCCAGCAGGCTGCACCGGCCACCGCGCAGACGCCGACCGAAAGCAGCAAGAACGCCACCCGCAACTACGAGCTGGACCGCACCCTGCAGCACACCCGCCAGCCGGCAGGCCGCATCAAGCGCGTCTCGGTGGCGGTGCTGGTGGACAACGTGCCGCGCGCCGGCGCCAACGGCAAGATGAGCCCGCAGCCGCTGTCGGCCGCCGAACTGACCCGCGTCGAAGCGCTGGTCAAGCAGGCCGTCGGCTTCAACGCCGAGCGTGGCGATACCGTGTCGGTGATGAATGCCCCGTTCGTGCGGGATACCACGCCGGTCGAAGGGCCGGCCTGGTGGGAACTGCCGTGGGTGCACGATGCCGGCCGCATGCTGCTCGGCGCGGTGGTGGTGCTGGCGCTGCTGTTCGGTGTGCTGCGCCCGGCACTGCGTGCGATCACCGGCCAGAACAGGAAGAACGACGAACCGGCACTGGAACCGCATACCGCGGATGTGCAGCTGGTCGATGACGATGGCATGCCGCTGCCGGCGCTGGGCGCCGACCGGGCCAGCCTGGCCGGACCAGACGCACTGGCCCTGCCGGTGGATTCTTATGAGGAACGACTGCGGATGGCGCGTGAAGCCGTGAAGACCGACTCCAAGCGCGTGGCCCAGGTGGTCAAGGGCTGGGTGGCCAATGACTGAGGCACAACTGACCGGCGTACAGCGCGCGGCCGTGCTGCTGCTGTCCCTGGGCGAGCTGGATGCGGCCGAAGTGCTGCGCCACATGGAACCCAAGGAAGTGCAGAAGATCGGCATCGCCATGGCCACCATGACCGACATCACCCGCGAGCAGGTGGAACGGGTGATGGACCAGTTCGGCCAGGAGCTGGGCTCGAAGACCTCGCTGGGCGTGGGCTCTGACGACTACATCCGCAACATGCTGGTGCAGGCGCTGGGCAGCGAGAAGGCCGGCAACCTGATCGACCGCATCCTGCTCGGCCGCAACACCACCGGCCTGGACGCGCTGAAGTGGATGGACCCGCGTGCGGTGGCCGACCTGGTGCGCAACGAGCACCCGCAGATCATCGCCATCGTGATGGCGCACCTGGAGACCGACCAGGCCGCCGACGCGCTGAAGCTGCTGCCGGACCGTACCCGCGTGGACGTGCTGCTGCGCATCGCCACCCTCGACGGCATTCCGCCGAACGCGCTCAATGAACTCAACGAGATCATGGAGCGCCAGTTCGCCGGCAACCAGAACCTGAAATCGTCCAACATCGGCGGCGTGCAGTGCGCGGCCAACATCCTGAACTTCATGGACAGCGGCCAGGACCAGGCGATCCTGGGCGAAATCGCCCGCATCGATGCGCCGTTGAGCAACCGCATCCAGGACCTGATGTTCGTGTTCGACGATCTGGTCGACCTGGATGACCGCGAAATGCAGCTGGTGCTGCGCGAAGTGAGCGGCGAGCGCCTGGGCCTGGCCCTGCGCGGTGCCGACATCAAGGTGCGCGACAAGATCACCCGCAACATGTCGCAGCGCGCGGCCGAAATCCTGCTGGAAGACATGGAAGCCCGTGGCCCGGTGCGCCTGTCCGACGTGGAAGGCGCACAGCGCGAGATCCTGGCCATCGTCAAGCGCATGGCCGATGAAGGCACCGTCACCATCGGTGGCAGCGCGGAGGCCATGCTGTGAGCAACGTCGTGCGCTGGCTTGCCCCGGACCTGCTGGCCCAGCCCGAACCGGTGCTGGAGCAGGAGGATGCGTTCGAACTCACCGAGCCGGACCCGGAACACGAGCCGGAGCCGCCGCTGCAGCTGCCGACCCTGGAGGAGATCCAGGCCATCCAGGACAGCGCCGAGAAGGAAGGCTTCCAGCACGGCCATGCCGAAGGTTACGGCCAGGGCCAGGCCGAAGTGCGTCGCCTCGCCGCGCAGATCGAAGGCATCCTCGACAACTTCAGCCGCCCCCTGGTGCGGCTGGAGAACGAAGTGGTCGGCGCACTGGGCGAACTGGCGGTACGCATCGCCGGTGCGCTGGTCGGCCGCGCCTACGAAGCTGACCCGGCACTGCTGGCACAGCTGGTCGGTGAGGCCATCGACGCGGTGGGTGGCAGCACCCGCGAGGTCGAAGTGCGACTGCACCCCGACGACATCGCCGCCCTCGCCCCGCTGTTGAGCCTGCCGCCACAACAGCGCCTGGTGCCAGACACCAGCCTCAGCCGCGGCGATCTTCGCGTGCACGCCGAAGCCGTGCGCATCGACGGCACCCTGGAAGCCCGCCTGCGCGGCGCGCTGGACGCGGTGATCCGCCAGACCGGAGCCAATGCATGAACCCCGATCCGCAGCCGACGCCGCCACCGGCCGACTGGGCCATGGCCCGCAACCTGCGCCTGGCCCGTCGCCTCGATGGACTGCGCGTGGATACCGCCCATGGCCGTGGCCTGATCCGCGAAGGCGTGCTGCGCCGCGCGGTCGGACTGACCCTGGAAGCCGTCGGCTGCGAGGCGCCGCTGGGGGCCAGCTGCAAGGTGGAAGTGGTCGACGGCGGCTGGGTCGATGCCGAAGTGGTCGGCTTCGCCGGCGAGCGCACTTACCTGATGCCCAGTGCCGAGCTGCATGGCCTGTTGCCCAACGCCCGCGTGGTGCCATCGGCGCGCCGCGGTGGCGTGGAAGTGGGCGAAGGCCTGCTTGGCCGCGTCATCGACAGCGATGGCGTGCCGCTGGACGGCAAGGGCCCGATCCGCGCCGAAGGCCATGTCGGCATGGCCGGCGTGTCGATCAATCCGCTGGCGCGTGAACCGATCACCCAGCCGCTGGACGTGGGCGTGCGCGCGATCAACGCGCTGCTGCCGATCGGCCGCGGCCAGCGTGTCGGCCTGTTCGCCGGCTCCGGCGTCGGCAAGTCGACCCTGCTGGGCATGATGACCCGCTACACCGCCGCCGACGTGATCGTGGTCGGCCTGATCGGTGAACGTGGCCGCGAAGTGCGCGATTTCGTCGAGACCACGCTGGGCGAGGAAGGCCTGCGCCGCGCCGTGGTAGTGGCCAGTCCCGCCGACCGGCCGCCGCTGGCGCGCCTGCACGGCGCCTACCGCGCTACCGCCATCGCCGAATGGTTCCGCGACCAGGGACTGAACGTGCTGCTGCTGATGGACTCGCTGACCCGCTTTGCCCAGGCACAGCGCGAGATCGGCCTGTCGGTGGGCGAGCCGCCGACCACCCGCGGCTACCCGCCGTCGGTGTTCGCCAAGCTGCCGGCACTGGTCGAACGCGCCGGCAATGGCGCCAAGGGCCGTGGCTCGATCACTGCGTTCTACACGGTGCTGACCGAGGGCGATGATCCGCAGGACCCGATCGCCGATGCG
The DNA here is from genome assembly GCF_059369635.1 of Stenotrophomonas sp. YJH_SMC_58. NCBI lineage: Bacteria > Pseudomonadati > Pseudomonadota > Gammaproteobacteria > Lysobacterales > Lysobacteraceae > Stenotrophomonas > Stenotrophomonas sp. YJH_SMC_58. The sequence continues at coordinate 29,319 of NZ_JCAFSW010000017.1, read as the reverse complement.
GCGCGCGCGATCCTCGACGGCCACATCCTGCTCTCGCGGCGCGTGGCCGACAGCGGCCTGTACCCAGCCATCGACGTCGAATCGTCGGTCAGCCGCGTGGTCACGGAAATCGCCGACGAGCCGTGGCGCCTGCGCATCCGCAAATTGAAGCGACTGGTCTCGGCCTACTCGGCCAACCGTGACCTGATCGCCATCGGTGCCTACCAGCGCGGCAATGACGCGGCCACCGACGAAGCCCTGGGGCGCTGGCCGGAAATCATGGAGTTCCTCGGCCAGGACGTTGCCAAGGCCGCAGATCTCCCGCACAGCCAGGCGGCGCTGCAGCGCCTGGTGGAACAAGAGAGTTAAGCCATGAACCAGTCCAAGCGCATTGATCCCCTGCTCAAGCGGGCCCAGGAACACGAGGACGCGGTTGCCCGCGACCTTGCCGAACGCCAGCGCGTGCTCGATACCCATCTATCGCGACTGGACGAACTGCGCCGCTACGCCGAGGAGTACGCCAACGCTCAGATGGCCGCCACCAGCCCGGCGCAGCTGCTGAACCGACGCGCCTTCCTCGACCGGTTGGACAGTGCCGTCGAACAGCAGCAGGCCACGGTCAATGGCAACCGCGAAAAGGTGGAAGCCGAGCGCGCCCGGCTGATCCTGGCCAGCCGTGACAAGGCCGTGCTGGAACAGCTGGCCGCCAGCTACCGCGCGCAGGAAAAAGTGGTGACCGACCGCCGCGACCAGCGCGAGATGGACGATATCGGTGCGCGCCGCGCGCGTCTGGTCCAGGCCGAAGACCAGGACGGCACCGAGCAGGGAGGTCGCTCGTGATGCCCTCCCCACTCGCCGGCAGTGCCAACCCCGCCACGCCGGCCACCAGCAACAGTGCGGCGCGCGCCCCGCGCAGCGAAGGCGGAAAGGACTTCAGCCAGCTGCTGCAGGACGGCGCGCCCTCTGCACCCGGCCCTGCCGGCAGCGCCACCACGCCGTCGCCATCCACGACGAGCCAGCCGTCGACCACTGACAGCAGTGGCCAGGCACCAGGCGAACGCAGCGACGCCGAAGCGGTAACCGCTGAAGCGCCGCCGCCAGCGCCCGTTGCCGTGACCCCGGCTGTACCCGCTACCGACAAGGACAAGCCCGCCGCGACCGAAGACGCCCCTTGGCCGCCGCTCGGTCTGGCCGGCCTGGTGCTGGCGATGCCGACGACCGTGGATGCGGCCGCTGCCCTGCCGACCACCGCTGCACCGTCGCAGGCCAGCGACGGCAGCGCACTGCCCGTTCCCCCTGCCGCGAACCCGGCACTGCCTGCAACTGCCCCAGCAGCGGCCGCCGCAGCGACGGCCGACGGCAAACCGGCGGCGACCAGCGCGGGCGATGCCAGCGCGCTGCCACTGCCGGAGATGATCCTGCCCGGCAAGCGCAGCGAGCGCGGCGAAGGCAGTGACGTGGCCGCCGTTGGCGACCGCGCCAGTGCACCACTGCTGCATGCACCGGCGGGGGCCGCCGTACAGGACCTGAAGGCGGCGCTCGCCACCGGCAACGCGATCTTCAATGGCGAACCCACGCCCAAGCCCGTGCTGGGTGACGACGGCTTCGACCAGGCCATTGGCGCACGCCTGGGCTGGCTGGCCGACCAGAAAATCGGACACGCCCACATCCGCCTGAGCCCGGACGACATGGGCCCGGTCGACGTGCGCCTGCAGTTGAACGGCGACAAGGTGCATGCCAGCTTCAGCAGCCCGCACGTGGACGTGCGACAGGCTCTGGAAAGCAGCCTGCCGCGCCTGCGCGAGCTGCTGGGCGAACAGGGCTTCCAGCTGGCACACGCTGATGTTGGCCACCAGGGCCCGGGGGGCGACGGCAATGCGTCGGGAGCATCTGGCAACGGTGGGACCGCCGGTGACGGAGAACCGTCGCCGGGCGACACCAACGTGTCGTCCGCACAGTTGATCCGCCAGCGCGGGTTGCTGGACGCCTACGCCTGACAGGCGTGCCAACCAAGGTTGGCACCCACCAGGGCAGTGCGGTTGGCACCCACCAGAGTGGGGCGGTTGGCACCCACCAGGGCACCGGGGCAATAGAGCCGCACCGGCCAGTATCGCGTTGGTGGGTGCGGAGCTTGCTCCGCACGGCCCCACCGCCCCCCCCGACGGAATTCCGTCGCACCCCTCTGCCCCGGCTCCGGCACACCCCTTGCATATCCCGGTGAAGCAACCCTCAGGAGCTTCACCCCGTGGCCGCAGCCGCTGACAAAACCAAGAAGACCGCCGAGAAGGACAAGGCCGCCAAGCCGCGCAGTCCGATCCTGATCACCGCACTGGTGGCCGTACTGGCCGCCGCTGCCGCCGGTGGCGGCGTCTGGTTCTTCACCCAGTCCAAGCACGAAGACAAGGCCGCGCAGGCCCCGAAGAAGACCACGACCCCGGCACCGGCCCAGTATTTCGCGCTGGACCCGGCCTTCGTGGTCAACCTCAACGGCCCGGTCGATGGCCCGCGCTACCTGCAGCTGGAAGTGCAGCTGATGACCCGTGACCCGGCTGCGCTGGAAGCTATCAAGACCCATGCACCCGCCATCCGCGCACGCCTGCTGATGCTGTTCTCGCAGGTCAGCCCGGACCAGATCGCCGATGTCGCCGGCAAGCAGAAGCTGCAGGCTGCGTCGCTGGCCGAAGTGCAGAAAGTGCTCAAGGCCGAGACCGGCAGCAATGGTGCCGACGACCTGCTGTTCACCAGCTTCGTGACCCAGTAAGGGCCCACCGATGAATGATCTGTTGTCCCAGGACGAGATCGATGCCCTGCTCCACGGCGTGGACAGTGGCGCGGTCGAAACCGATCCGGAACCGCCGTCAGGCGAAGCGCGCTCGTACGACTTCGCCAGCCAGGACCGCATCATCCGCGGTCGCATGCCAACCCTGGAAATGGTCCACGAGCGTTTCGCGCGCCTGTGGCGGATCGGCCTGTTCAACCTGATCCGCCGCTCGGCCGAGCTGTCGGTGCGCGGCATCGAGCTGATCAAGTTCAACGACTACATGCACTCGCTGTATGTGCCGACCAACCTGAACCTGATCCGCTTCAAGCCGCTGCGCGGTACCGGCCTGATCGTGTTCGAGCCGACCCTGGTGTTCGCCATCGTCGACAACTTCTTCGGTGGCGACGGGCGCTACCCCACCCGCATCGAAGGCCGCGAGTTCACCGCCACCGAAATGCGGGTGATCCACCTGCTGCTGAAGCAGACCTTCGCCGACCTGCGCGAGGCCTGGGCGCCGGTGATGGACGTCGACTTCGAGTACATCAACTCGGAGATCAACCCACACTTCGCCAACATCGTGACGCCACGCGAATACGTCGTGGTGTGCCGCCTGCACGTCGAACTCGATGGCGGCGGTGGCGACATCCACGTCACCCTGCCGTATTCGATGCTGGAGCCGATCCGCGAGCTGCTCGACGCCGGCATCCAGAGCGACCGCAACGACCGCGACGAGAGCTGGGGCAAGACCCTGCGTGAACAGCTCAACATCGCCGAAGTCACCCTGTCCAGCGTACTGGCCAGCAAGCGCATGACCCTGCGTGACCTGACCCAGCTGAAGGTCGGCGACATCCTGCCGATCGAGCTGAGCCCGCAGGTGCCGGTGTGCGTGGAGAACATCCCGGTGTTCACCGGCGAGTTCGGCATCGCCAACGGCATGAACGCCGTGAAGATCACCGCTACCCATCCGCCGGGCACCCGCCCGCGCGTACCCGTCATCCAGGAAGACCCGCAATGAACGATATCGACGCCCTCGAACCCACTCCGGCCCAGTTCAGCAGCCTGCAGGCCGATGAGGCGAACGGCCCGGACCTGAACCTGGACGTGATCCTCGACGTACCGGTGACGCTGTCGCTGGAAGTCGGTCGCGCGCGCCTGCCGATCCGCAACCTGCTGCAGCTCAACCAGGGTTCGGTGGTGGAACTGGAACGTGGTGCCGGCGAGTCGCTGGATGTGTTCGTCAACGGCACCCTGATCGCCCATGGCGAAGTGGTGGTGATCAATGACCGCTTCGGCGTGCGCCTGACCGATGTGGTCAGCCCGAGCGAGCGGATCCGGAGACTGCGTTGAGCCTGCTGGCCTCCACCCTGCTGGCGGTCGGCAAGACCGCCGCTCCGGCCGGCCCGCAGATCGGCCAGCACGCAGCCGCCGCACCGAGCCTGTTCGGCGCGGTGCTGGCGCTGCTGGCAGTGCTGGCGCTGGTCATCGGCCTCGGCTGGCTGCTCAAGCGCCTGCCCGGCAGTGGTTTCCGCCCGGCCGAAGGCATGAAGGTGGTGGCCAGCCTGAGTGTCGGTGCCAAGGAGCGCGTGGTGGTGGTCGAGGTCAACGGCCAGCAGCTGCTGCTGGGCGTCACCGCCGGCGGCATCAACACCCTGCACACCCTGCCCGAACCGCTGCCGCCGCCCGCGCCCGTGCGCGTGCCGGACTTCAAGAATCTTCCGAATTTCGCCCAGCTGCTGCAGCAGCGGCTGCGCAAGGACCCCTGACATGCGTGTCACCCGTACCCGTCTTGCCACCCTGATGCCGTGGCTGCTGATGCTCGCCCTGTGCCTGTTGCCGGCACTGGCCTTCGCTGCACCCGGCGCACCGACCACGCCACTGCCGGACATCAACGTCGGCAAGATCGGAGGTGCGCCGGTCAGCCTGCCGCTACAGACCCTGCTGCTGATGACGGCGATCACCCTGATCCCGTCGATGTTGCTGGTGCTGACCTCGTTCACCCGCATCATCATCGTGCTGGGCCTGCTGCGCCAAGCACTGGGTACCGGGCAGACGCCCTCCAACCAGGTGTTGCTGGGCCTGGCGCTGTTCCTTACCGCAATGATCATGCTGCCGACCTGGGACAAGGCCTGGAGCACCGGCATGGCGCCCTATCTCAATGGCGAGATCGACTTCCAGACTGCCTGGACGCTGACCACCTCGCCATTGCGCGCCTTCATGCTGGCGCAGATCCGCGAGACCGATCTGATGACCTTCGCCGGCATCGCCGGGCACGGCACCTACGCCAGTCCCGATGCGATCCCGTTCCCGGTGCTGGTCGCCTCGTTTGTCACCAGCGAGCTGAAAACCGCTTTCGAGATCGGCTTCCTGATCTTCATCCCGTTCGTGATCATCGACCTGGTCGTGGCCAGCGTGCTGATGTCGATGGGCATGATGATGCTGTCGCCGATGCTGGTGTCGGCACCGTTCAAGATCCTGCTGTTCGTGCTGGTGGATGGCTGGGTGCTGACCGTGGGTACGTTGGCGGCGAGCTTCAATCCGGCGTGATTGAGAGGCAGTCGGGCATGGCTCGACTCTACAGAAGCACAGTCGAGCGCGGCTCGACTCCACACAAGCAGATGGACCCCGAATGTCTCCCGAACTTGCCTTGACCGAACTGCGTGGCGGCCTGATCACCGTGTTGTGGGTGGCCGGCCCGCTGCTGCTCACCGTGCTGGTGGTGGGCGTGGTGGTGGGCGTGGTGCAGGCCGCGACCCAGCTCAACGAACCGACCATCGCCTTCGTTGCCAAGGCGGCGGCACTGACCGCGGTGCTGTTCGCGCTGGGCAGCCTGCTGATCGGCCACCTGGTTGAATTCACCACGCTGCTGTTCCAGCGCATTCCACACCTGATCGGCTAGGACACGCGCCTCGATGGACGCCGCCACCCAGATGGCTGCCGACGGCCTGCAGGCCTTCGGCATGATCGGCACCGTGCTGTGGACCATGCTGCGCATCGGCGCGGTGGCCATGGCCATGCCCATGGTCGGCACCCGTGCGGTGCCGGCACGGATCCGCGTGATCCTGGCCGGTACCCTTGCCATCGCCTTGGCACCGCTGCTACCGCCGGTTCCGGACTGGACCGGCTTTGATGCTGCCACCGTACTGACCATCGCCCGCGAGCTGGCCATCGGCGTGTCCATCGGCTTCCTGCTGCGGCTGGTGTTCGAGGCCGGCGCGATGGCCGGCGAACTGATCGCCCAAGGCACCGGCCTGGCCTTCGCGCAGATGAGCGACCCGCTTCGTGGCGGCACCTCCGGCGTGATCGGGCAGTGGTTCTACCTGCTGTTCGGCCTGCTGTTCTTCACTGCCAACGGCCATCTGGCGCTGATCTCGCTGGTGGTGGACAGCTACCGGGCGCTGCCGATCGGCGCCCCGCTGCCGGACCCGCACGCCTTCTTCAGCATCGCTCCGACCTTCCTGCTGACCGTGCTGCGCGGCGCACTGACCCTGGCCATTCCACTGACCGTGGCGATGCTGGCGGTGAACCTGGCCTTCGGCGTGCTGGCGCGTGCCGCCCCGGCACTGAATCCGATCCAGCTGGGCCTGCCGGTCTCACTGTTGCTGGGCCTGTTCCTGCTGGCCCTGCTGGCCGGGGAAATGGGCCCGCCGGTCCAGCGCCTGTTCGATGCCGCCTTCCAGGCTGCGGACGCGGTCACACACTGACCCGATCATCACGTTTTGCTGCTTGCCCTTCCCCCGGGTCTGCGCGCTAGAGTGAATGCGCGGCAACCGGGGGGATGCCGCACGTGGCCGCCGCCCTGCGTCGGCCTGCCTCATGCATGCCCCACCGTGGTTTCCGTCGACAGGCAGGTCCGGGAGACTGACGAATGCTGGTAGGCACGTACAACCCGTGGCTGGTGGCGATCTCGTTGCTGGTTGCCGTGATGGCTTCATACACCGCGCTGGCGATGGCCGGGCGCACGGTCACCGCACCCGGCAAGGGTGCGGCCTGGTGGTGGCGTCTCGGTGGTGGCTTCGCCATGGGCCTAGGCATCTGGTCGATGCACTTCATCGGCATGCTCGCCTTCGACCTGCCCATTCCGCTCGGTTACGACCTGCCGATCACCCTGCTCTCCCTGGCCCTGGCCATCGCCTCATCGGTGTTCGCGCTGTGGCTGGTTTCGCTGCGCACCCTGCCGCACCCACGCCTGGCCGGCGGGGCATTGCTGATGGGTACCGGCATTGCCGGCATGCACTACGTCGGCATGGCGGCGATGCGCATGCAACCCGGCATCGACTATGACCCGGGCTGGCTGCTGTTCTCGCTGATCGTGGCGGTCGCCGCCTCATGGACTGCGTTGTATGTGGCCTTCCGCCTGCGCGCGCAGCGCACCCGTGTCGGCGACCGGCTGGCAGCCGCTGGCCTGCTCGGGCTGGCCATCGTTGGCATGCACTACACCGGCATGGCCGCCGCACGCTTTCCGGAAGGCAGCATCTGCGGCGCGGCGGTCGGCGATGGCCTGCAGAACGAGTGGCTGGCCATGCTGGTAGTGGTGCTGACGGTCGCGATCCTCGCGGTGGTGCTGGTGGTGTCCTGGCTGGACCAGCGGGTGGAGGCGCAGCTGCTGCGGCTGCGCAACTCCATGCTGAGCACCTCGCTGACCGATGCGCAGCAGGAACTGACCCAGGCCGCACTGCATGATCCGCTCACCCGCCTGCCCAACCGCCTGCTGTTGCAGCGCCGCATCGTGCAGGCACTGGCCGAGGCCGAACAGGGCGGCAGCCGCTTCGCGGTGATGTTCATGGACCTGGACGGCTTCAAGCAGGTCAACGATGCCTATGGCCACCAGGCGGGTGACGCATTGCTGGTGGCGGTGGCCGAGCGCACCCGCCAGCTGCTGCGCCCCCATGACATGCTGGCGCGCCTGGGCGGCGATGAGTTCGTGCTGGTGGTGCGCATCGAGCACGATGAGGATCTGCCAACCCTCGCCCGGCGCATCCTGCAGGCGATCGGCAGTGGACCACTGCTGCCGGACAACGAACTGCAGGTAACCGCCAGCATCGGTGTGGCGATCTGCCCCGACCACGCCGCCAGCGAGCGGCAGCTGATGGCCTTTGCCGACGCGGCGATGTACCAGGCCAAGGAATCCGGGCGCAACGCCTTCGTGCTGTTCGCCGACTGGATGAATGACAGCGCCGAACAACAGTTCCGGCTGCTGGCCGACCTGCGCCGGGCCATCGGCAGCGAGCAGCTGTTCCTGCACTACCAGCCCAAGATCCGCGTGGCCACGCAGAAGGTGGCCGGTGCCGAAGCATTGATCCGCTGGCACCACCCGGAGCATGGCCTGATTCCGCCCGATCGGTTCATCCGCCTGGCCGAGCGCAGCGGCGCGATCAACGAGATCGGGCGCTGGGCGCTGGACCAGGCCTGCCTGCAGCTGCGGCGCTGGCACGATGCCGGTCACGAAGGCTGGTCGATGTCGGTGAACCTGTCGCCGGTGCAGTTCAGTTCGCCGCACCTGCTGCAGGATGTGCGCGCGGTGATCGAACGCCACAACATCGCCCCGCGCCACCTGGTGCTGGAAATCACCGAAAGCACGGTGATGCGCGATACCGACACCAGCCTGCGCCTGCTGCAGGCGCTGTCGGCGCTGGGCGTAGGCATCTCCATCGATGACTTCGGCACCGGCTATTCCAGCCTGCTGTACCTGAAGCGGCTGCCGGCTACCGAGATCAAGATCGACCATGCGTTCGTGCGCGACCTGGAACACAGTGCAGAGGACGTGGTGATCGTCTCGGCGATCGTGGCGCTGGGCCATGCGCTGGACATGGACATCGTCGCCGAGGGCGTGGAGACCGCCGCGCAGCGCGCCTACCTGGAGCGCCTGGGCTGCGACTTCCTGCAGGGCTACCTGCTCGGCCGCCCGGTCGATGCGGCGCGCTTCATGCAGCTGCACGACCTGCCCCGGCCGCGGGTCGAACTGGCGCAGAGCCCACCGCCCAGCGACAACGCGCCCCGGTAGCGCCGAGCCTGCGCTCGGCTCCCGCCGGGCACGGCCTGGCGCTACCATTGGTTGGCCTTCGGTAGATCCACGCCACGCGTGGATGCGCCGTTCCACCCTCATCCCAGGAAGCGCCCGTGGCCCTACGCACCCCCCTTGCTGGCCTGTTGCTGGCCCTTGCTGTTGGCCACGCTGCTGCCGCTGATCTGCCGTGGTCATTGCCAGCCGATGCTTCCCCGGCCCAGGTCGACGCTGCCCTGCAGGCCCTTGGCAAGGGCGTGCTGAAGTCGCCCGACCTGACCGATGTACAGCGCGGCCACGCGTTGGTGGCGGCGGGCCAGACGGCCGAAGCGCGGCGATCGATCCAGCAGGCACGCGCATCGCTGGCAAGCGAAGGTGATACCGCAGCAGTGCAACGCTGGGTACCGATGCTGCTGCTCGTCACCGCCGGCGAGCAGGACGCAGCGGAGTATGCGCGCGCCTTCCACGCCACCTTCGCCGCCCTCGACGACGTTGCCGCGGTGCAGGCCGGTGCCGCACTCTCGGTTGAGCCAGCCCCGGTGCGCGCCCAGCTGGAGCAGGCCGTCGCGGCACAGGCGGGGGCGACGACCATTGCCGAGGCTGTCGCCCTGGAACTGCTGCGCCTGCGGGCGGTACTGCGTGCGCAGACCCTGGCCGCTGCCCTGGCCCCTCCGCTGGTCGCGGCGGAAGAGCAGCGCCGCTTCGCCATCGACGACGCATTGCGCATCCCCGTTGGCGATGGCGTCGTGCTGTCGGCGCAGCTGGCCCGCCCTCGCGCCGCATCGGTGCCCCTGCCTGCGGCCATGCTGTTCACCATCTACACCGATCCACCCAAGAATCGGCAGAAGATGCTGCTGGCCGCCGCGCATGGCTACGCCGGCATCGTGGTCGATGCGCGCGGCAAGGGCCAGGGCACGGGCACCATCGCTCCCTACGAACATGACGGCAAGGACGCCAATGCGGCCATCGACTGGATCAGCCACCAGCCATGGAACGATCGCCGGGTCGCCATGTATGGCGGCAGCTACGAGGGCTTTACCGCCTGGGCAGCAGCGCGCCATCACCATCCCGCACTGAAGACCATCGTGCCCTACGTTGCCGCCATCCCCGGCCAGGGCCTGCCGATGGAGAACAACGTGTTCCTGAGTGCCAACTACGGTTGGGCGTTCTATGTGGCCAATGGCCCGATGCTGGACAACGACACCTACAACCAGAACGAACGCTGGTCACAGCTTGCCCCGCCGCTGGTATGCCTCCGGCCGCCCTTACCGGCAGATCGACCAGATCGACGGCACGCCCAACCCCTGGCTGCAGCGCTGGCTCGATCACCCGACGTACGACGCCTACTGGCAGTCGATGGTTCCCTATGGCGACCAGTTCGACGACATCCGCATCCCGGTGCTGACCATCACCGGGTACTACGACGACGGCCAGATCTCGGCACTGCAGTACTTCAAGGACCACCTGCGGCACCGCCCCGATGCCGATCACTCCCTGCTGATCGGCCCCTATGACCACCGCGGTGCGCAGTCGGCGCTCAAGCCGATGCAGCTGCGTGGATACGACCTGGACGCCGTCGCGCAGTTCGACACGCCCGCACTGACCTTCCAGTGGCTGGACCATGTGCTGCGCGGCGCCCCTCGCCCGGCGCTGGTGCCCGACCGCGTGAACTACCAGCTGATGGGCGCCAACCGCTGGGGGCATGCGCCAACACTGGACGCCGCTGCGGGTGCCCACCACCGCTACCACCTGTCGGCCGCACCCGCTTCCGCCGATGGCTACGACCGCCTGCAGGAACAGCCGCCAGCGCCGGGCCAGCTGGGGCAGACCGTGGACCTGGCCGACCGCAATGAAATGCGGCATGGCTACTACCCCTTCCCGATCATCGCAGCACAGGACGAAAGGGATACGGCGCTGTCCTTTGCCACCGATCCCTTTACCGGCCCGATGGATCTGGTGGGCGGCTTCTCCGGCGACCTGAAGGTGAGGATCAACAAGCGCGACTTCGATTTCACCGTCACCCTGTACGAGCTGATGGCCGATGGACACCGGATGCAGCTGTCCTATTACATGGGCCGGGCCAGCCACGTGCGTGACCCGGGCACGCGCCAGTTGCTGCAGCCCGGCCAATGGACCCACCTGCCCTTCGATCGCACGCGCATGGTCGCCCGCCGCCTGGCTGCCGGCAGCCGCCTGCTGGTGAAGGTAGACGTGCTGAAGGACGCCATGCACCAGGTCAACCACGGCAGCGGCCGCGATGTCAGCGACGAATCGGCCGCTGATGCGGGCACCCCGCTGCAGGTGGATTGGCACAGCGACAGTGTTCTGACGATTCCCCTGCGCCCCGCCAGCGACTCCCTACAGTAGATCCATACCATGCGTGGATAGGCAACGGCCCATCACGGAACACTTCTTGCAGGCACCCCGGCATCCCCTGCCGCAGTGCCTGTGATGTCCGAGAACGAATCCGCCGGCGAAAAGACCGAACAACCTACCGAAAAGCGCCTGCGCGACGCCCGTGAACAAGGCAACCTGCCGCGCTCGCGCGAACTTGGCACCGCCGCCGTGTTCGGCGCCGGCGTGCTGGCGGTTATGGCCATGAGCGGCTCGATCGGCCGTGGCGCCACGGCCTGGATGAAGCACGCGCTCAGCCCCGAGCAGAGCCTGCGGCAGAACCCGAAGGAACTGTTCGGCCACTTCGGCGACCTGCTGCTGCAGTTCATGCTGGTGATCGCACCGCTGGTGCTGGTCTGCCTGCTGGCCAGCTTCGTCGCCCCGCTGGTGATGGGCGGCCTGCGCTGGTCGCAGAAGGCGTTGCTGCCCGACATCAACCGCATGAACCCGATGAGCGGGCTCAAGCGCCTGTATGGCCCCGAGGCCATTGCCGAGTTCACCAAATCGCTGCTGCGCGTGGCGTTCGTCGGTGTGGCCGCAGGCCTGGTGGTCTGGACCGGCTTCGACATCCTGCGCGGGCTGATCCACCACCCGCTGGAAACCGCCATCACCGATGGCCTGGGCTTCACCCTGCGCCTGCTGCTGGCCACCGCCGGCGCCATGCTGGTGCTGGCCGCCATCGATGCCCCGTACCAGCGCTGGAACTGGATGCGCAAGCTGAAGATGACCCGTGAAGAGCTGCGCCGGGAAATGAAGGAGAGCGAGGGCAGCCCCGAGGTGAAGGGCCGCATCCGCCAGCTGCAGCAGCAGATGGCCAACCGCCGAATGATGGAGGCAGTGCCCACCGCCGACGTGGTGGTGGTCAACCCGACCCACTACGCGGTGGCCCTGAAGTACGAAGGTGGCGCCATGAACGCCCCCACCGTGGTCGCCCTGGGCGTGGACGAGACCGCCCTGCGCATCCGTGAAGTGGCCGACGGCAACAAGGTCGCGATCGTCTCCGCCCCGCCTTTGGCACGCGCCTTGTATCGGGAAGGCCAACTCGGAAAGGAAATCCCCGTGAGACTGTATTCGGCCGTCGCCCAGGTCCTGTCCTACGTCTACCAGCTGCGCGCCTGGCGCACTGGCCCGATGCCGGACGCCCCGCACATCCAGGTGGATGAATTCGGCAAGGGGGGCCGCCCGTGAGCGCCCAGCCCTCCACCGGCTTCAACACCCGCCGCGCCCTGGAAATGATCCGCCAGGGCCTTGGCGCACCGCTGATCGTGCTGGCCCTGCTGGCCATGGTCGTGGTCCCGCTGGCCGCGCCGGTGCTCGATGCGCTGTTCACCTTCAACATCGCCATCTCGCTGATGGTGCTGCTGGCGGTGGTCTACGTGAAGCGCCCGCTGGACTTCACCATCTTCCCGATCGTGCTGCTGATCACCACCATGCTGCGGCTGGCGCTGAACGTGGCCTCCACCCGCGTGATCCTGCTGAACGGCCAGAACGGCCACGACGCCGCCGGCAAGGTCATCGCCGCCTTCGGCGAATTCGTGATCGGCGGCAACTATGCGGTAGGCATCGTGGTGTTCGCGATCCTGACCATCATCAACTTCGTGGTCATCACCAAGGGCGCCGGCCGCGTTTCGGAAGTGACCGCGCGCTTCATCCTCGACGCGATGCCCGGCAAGCAGATGGCGATCGACGCCGACCTCAACGCCGGTTTGCTGACGCGTGAAGAAGCCAAGCTGCGCCGCGAGGAAGTGCGCGAGGAAGCCGACTTCTACGGCGCGATGGACGGCGCCAGCAAGTTCATCCGCGGTGACGCCATCGCCGGCATCCTGATCCTGTTCATCAACATGCTCGGCGGCCTGGCCGTGGGCGTGCTGCAGCATGGCATGCCGTTCGGCGAAGCCGCTGCCACCTACACCCTGCTGTCCATAGGTGACGGCCTGGTGGCGCAGCTGCCGGCCCTGCTGGTCTCCAGCGCGGTGGCGATGCTGGTGACCCGCGCCTCGCGCTCGCAGGACATGGCCCAGGCGATGACCGGCCAGGTGTTCGGCCAGTACCGCGCGCTGGCGATCACCGCCGGCATCATCGGCGTGGTCGGCCTGGTGCCGGGCATGCCCAACGTCGCTTTCCTGACGCTGGCCGCGATCCTTGGCTTCATCGCCTGGAAGGTCTACCGCAAGGGCAAGGCCGCAGCCACCGACCCGGCAGCCGCCGGCAATGACGCGGCCGCACTCAACGCACTCGGCCGCCCGGCGGCACCTGCGCCGACCGCCGAACTGAGCTGGGACGAACTGCGCCCGGTCGATCCGCTGGGCCTGGAGGTCGGCTACCGGCTGATCCCGCTGGTGGACAGCAACCAGGGCGGCGAACTGATGGCGCGCATCAAGGGCGTGCGCCGCAAGCTGACCCAGGACGTCGGCTTCCTGATTCCGTCGGTGCATATCCGCGACAACCTGGAACTGCCCGCCAACGGCTACCGCGTGCTGGTGCACGGCGTGCCGGTGGCCACCGCCGAGATCCACCCCGACCGCGAACTGGCGCTGGACCCGGGCAGCGCGCTGGGCACCCTGGAGGGCATTGCCGGCAAGGATCCCGCGTTCGGCCTGGATGCCACCTGGATCCAGCCGCACCAGCGTGCCCAGGCTGAAACGCTGGGCTACACCGTGGTCGACCCGGCCACCGTGGTGGCCACCCACCTCTCGCACCTGATCCGCGAACATGCGCCGGAACTGCTCGGCCACGAGGAAGTGCAGCACCTGCTGGCCAACCTGGCCAAGAGCGCGCCCAAGCTCGTCGAAGATCTGACGCCGAAGGCGCTGCCGCTGTCGGCAGTGGTGCGCGTGCTGCAGAACCTGCTGGTCGAGCGCATCCCGATCCGACAGCTGCGCAAGATCGCCGAGGCGCTGGTCGAACACGCGCCCAGCAGCCAGGACCCGGCGGTGCTGACCGCTGCCGTGCGCACCGCGCTGGGCCGCTTCATCGTGCAGGAGATCGCCGGAATGTCGGCGGAGCTGCCGGTGTTCACCCTCAACCCGCAATTGGAACGTGTCTTGCAGGAGTCCACGCAGGGCAACGGCGCCGCGCTGGAACCCGGACTCGCAGAGCGACTGCACCAGAGCCTGGCCGAATGTGTCAGCAAGCAGGAAGCGCGAAACGAGCCGGCGGTCGTGCTGGTACCGGGCCCGGTGCGCGCCGCGCTGGCGCGCCTGGTCCGCCACAGCGTTCCGTCGTTGTCGGTCCTGGCCTACAGCGAGGTGCCGGAGGACAAGCGCCTGAAGCTGGTCGGAACGATCAGCTGACGCCGCCCACCGATGCGCCAGAAAACAGACACCACCTTCGAACCAACGCAACAGACAGATACCAAGGGGAACCCGCACCGTGCAGACCACCGACCACCCGAGTTCTCCGACCACCACCCCGCCGTCTTCGTCCCGTGACCACAGCATGAAAATCAAACGATTCGTCGCCGCCGACATGCGCTCGGCCATGAACCTGGTGCGCAAGGAACATGGTCCTGACGCCGTGATCCTGTCCAACCGCCGGATCGAGGAAGGCGTCGAGATCGTCGCCGCGGCCAACTACGACGAGAGCGCCGTGCAGCGTGCACTGGAAGCCTCGCGCCGTGATGTCGCACCGCCGCCGGCACCCAAGCCGCGCACCGCCGCCGACGCGGTGATCGCCGCTGTCACCCGCCGCCGCAGCAGCACCCCCGCGCCGGAACCGGTCGCCGCCACCACCTCGGCCGTGGCCGCCCTCGCCCGTGCGGCCGTTGGGGCCACCGGCCGCACCCTGGACAGCGCCGACGAGATCGTGCCGACCCGTGGCAGCACTGGCTTCGCCGCCACCCTGGCGCGCGCCGCCGTCAACGAACCGGCGCTGCCCGAACAGAGCTTCGCCCCGTTCGCCGAGGCCATCGTCGCACCGGCCGCCACCGTGCCGGCCAACCGCGCCCGCTTCCAGATCGACCCGCCGCACGACATGCATCACGAAAGCGTGGCCCCGGCCGTGCAGCCGCCGCCGCTGCCGACCGCTGCCGTGACCGAAGCGCAGCCCGGGATCGCCGCCAGCGAACCGGTAGCGGTCGAAGCCGCCGGCGAAGCCAGCCCGGCCCCCATGCTGGCCCCGGCACCGACGCTGACCGTGGTTGCCCAGGACGACGCCGAGATCCGCCAGCTGCGCCAGGAAGTGGCCGGCATGCGCCAGGTGATCGAGCGCGAGATGAACCGCTTCACCGACGAGCGCCTGCGTGGTAGCCCGGTGCGCGCCACCGCGCTGGACCTGATGGACGAGTACGGTTTCGACGCCGGGCTGGCCCGCGACGTGGCCATGCAGATCCCGCTGGAGACCGAAGCCCATCGTGGCCGCGGCCTGATGCTGGGGCTGATCTCGCGCAAGCTGCCGATCGCCCCGGTCGACCCGCTGGAAGAAGGCGGCGTGATCGCCCTGGTCGGCCCGACCGGCGCCGGCAAGACCACCACCATCGCCAAGCTGGCCTCGCGCTTCGCCGAGAAGCATGCGCCGCGCGATGTGGCCCTGGTGACCACCGACACCACCCGCATCGGCGCCCGCGAGCAGCTGTACGGCTACGGCCGCCAGCTCGGCATCGCGGTGCACGAGGCCAACAGCGGCACCGACCTGGACCAGCTGCTGGAACGCCTGAAGGACTACAAGCTGGTGCTGATCGACACCGCCGGCCTGGGCCCGCGCGACCGCGCGCTGGCCGCGCAGCTGCAGTGGCTGCGCGCCGCCCGCCAGGTACGCACCCTGCTGGTGCTGCCGGCCAACACCAGCTTCGGCGACATGGACGAGGTGGTCCGCCGCTTCGGCGCCGCCAACCTGCAGGGCCTGGTGCTGAGCAAGCTGGACGAGACCGGCCGCTTCGGCAACGCCCTGTCAGTGGCCGTGGACCACGCCCTGCCGATCACCTGGGTGACCGATGGCCAGGACGTTCCGGAGGACCTGCACCGGGCCAGTGCGGCCAATCTCGTACTTCGCCTTGAAGATTTGCGCCGCGCGGCCGATATGCCCTGCAACCCGGAGTTGAACCATGCCGTCGCGTGAGTACGCCAAGCTGACCAAGACCTTCCCGCTGTCGGCCACCCGCAGCGAGCCGCTCGGCCCTGTGCGCACCATTGCCGTCACTGGCGGCAAGGGCGGCGTGGGCAAGACGAATGTGTCCGCCAACCTGGCGGTGGCACTGGCCGGCATGGGCAAGCGCACGCTGCTGCTGGACGCCGACCTGGGCCTGGCCAACATCGACGTGATCCTGGGGCTGAACCCGACCTTCACGCTGGCCGACCTGGTCGCCGGCCGCTGCTCGCTGGACGACGTCATCGTCGAAGGCCCGAACGGCGTGCTGGTGGTGCCGGCCGCGTCCGGCCGCCGGCACATGGCCGAGCTGGCCCCGGCCGAGCACGTCGGCCTGGTCAACGTGTTCTCCGAGCTGGAACGCGAACTGGACATCATGGTGGTGGACACCGCCGCCGGCATCACCGACGGCGTGCTGACCTTCTGCCAGGCCGCGCAGGACACCGTGGTGGTGGTCTGTGACGAGCCGGCCTCGATCACCGACGCCTACGCGCTGATCAAGGTGCTGTCGCGCGAACGCGGCGTGGACCGCATCCAGGTAGTGGCCAACATGGTGCGCGACCCCAACGAGGGCCGCGTGCTGTACGAAAAGCTGACCCGCGTCTGCGAGAAGTTCCTCGCCGATGTCTCGCTGAACTACCTGGGCTGCGTGCCGCAGGACGACTGGCTGCGCCTGTCGGTGCAGCGCCAGCAGCCGGTGGTGAAGGCCTACCCGTCCAGCCCGGCCGCGCTGGCGATCACCGAGATCGCGCGTCGCACCGCACGCTGGCAGGCGCCGACCGAACCGCGTGGCGGCGTCGAGTTCTTCCTCGAGCGCATCCTCAAGCAGCGCGGGGTGGCCGCATGAAAGGCGCAGCCCAGTACAGGGAAGTCCAGCGCTCGGCGGCCAACGAGGTCATCGCCCAGCATTCGGACCTGGTGCGGCGCATCGCCCACCACCTGGCCGCGCGGTTGCCGGCCAGCGTTGAAGTGGACGACCTGATCCAGGCCGGCATGATGGGCCTGATCGAAGCGTCGCGCAGCTACGACGCCGACCAGGGCGCCTCGTTCGAGACCTATGCCTCGATCCGCATCCGCGGTTCGATGATCGACGAGATCCGCCGTGGCGACTGGGTGCCGCGCTCGGTGCACCGCCGTGCCCGCGATGCCGCCGCCACCATCCGCCGCCTGGAACAGAGCAGCGGCCGCGCCGCCAGCGCCACCGAGGTGGCCGCCGCGATGGAGATGCCGCTGCCCGAATACCTGCGGTTGATGGAGGACGCCGCACGTGGCCAGGTGCTGAGCCTGGAGTCGCGCATCGAGGACCAGGGCGAGCTGGACACCGTCGCCCAGGGCGGCCCGACCCCGCAGCAGGTACTGGAGCGTGGTGAGTTCGGCCGCGAGCTGGGCAAGGCCATCGGCCACCTGCCCGAGCGCGAACAGCTGGTGCTCTCGCTCTACTACGAGCAGGAACTGAACCTGAAGGAGATCGGCGCGGTGCTCGGCGTGAGCGAGTCGCGGGTCTGCCAGATCCACGGCCAGGCGGTGCTGCGCCTGCGTGGCCGGCTCAAGATTTTCGAGGCGGCGGACGCCGGCCTGGAAGAATGAACATGCCCGAGGCGGCTGCCCCCGGCCGCCCGGAATGAACAACAAAGGAACTCTGCTTTGAACAAGAACATGCGCATCCTGATCGTCGATGACTTCTCGACCATGCGTCGGATCGTCAAGAACCTGCTGGGCGATCTGGGCTTCACCAATACCGCCGAAGCCGAGGACGGGCATGCCGCGCTGTCGCTGCTGCAGAGCCAGCCGTTCGATTTCGTGGTCACCGACTGGAACATGCCGGTGATGACCGGCATCGAGCTGCTGAAGGCGATCCGTGCCGATGCCAAGCTGAAGACCCTGCCAGTGCTGATGGTCACCGCCGAAGCCAAGCGCGAACAGATCATCGAAGCCGCCCAGAACGGCGTGAACGGCTACATCATCAAGCCATTCACTGCGCAGACGCTGGAAGAGAAGCTCGGCAAGATCTTCGAACGCCTGGCGGCCAGCGCCTGATGGATACCACGGTCGACAAGAGCGCCCTCGCCCTGCGCCTGCAGGAAGCCCTGGACGCACTCGAGTCCGGTGACGAGGCCGCCTGGCGGCAGCGCATCGACGGACTGGTCGCGCTACGTACGCAGCCGATGATGAGCGGCCTCTCGCGGCTGGCCCGCGAGCTGGGGCAGGCACTGGGTGAGCTGCCGACCGTGCCCAGCGAGGCCGGTGAGCTGGACGACGCCTGCGCACGCCTGGACCACGTGGTGGCCATGACCGAACAGGCCACGCACCGCACCCTGGACCTGGCCGAGGAATGCCGC
The DNA here is from genome assembly GCF_059369635.1 of Stenotrophomonas sp. YJH_SMC_58. Lineage (NCBI taxonomy): Bacteria > Pseudomonadati > Pseudomonadota > Gammaproteobacteria > Lysobacterales > Lysobacteraceae > Stenotrophomonas > Stenotrophomonas sp. YJH_SMC_58. The sequence goes on along the minus strand of NZ_JCAFSW010000017.1, from coordinate 10,763 downwards.
AGCCTGACCGAACAGCTGCGTGCTGAAGGCCTGCAGCCGGGCCAGGACGCGCAGCTCGAGCGCATCCGCCACAACCTGACCGAGATCGCCCTGACCCAGAGCTACCAGGACCTGACCGGGCAGATCATCCGTCGCGTGGTCGGCATCGTCCGCCGCGTGCACGAGGGCTTCGGCGCACTCGGCCTGCCGCCGGAACAGCATCGCACCGACCCGGAACTGGCCGGGCCGGCACTGAAGGGACTGGACCGCCACGCGGTCTCGCAGAACGACGCCGACGACCTGTTGTCGGATCTGGGGCTGTAAGCATGAGCGCGGTATCCGACGACATCACTGCCGATTTCATCATCGAGGCACAGGAAATCCTGGATCGCCTGGGCGAACAGCTGGTGTCGCTGGAGCAGGCACCGCAGGACACCGAGCAGCTCAACGCGGTGTTCCGTGGATACCACACGCTCAAGGGCGGTGCCGGCTTCCTTGGCGTCACCGCGATGGTCGAGCTGTGCCACGCCGCTGAAGAGGCCCTGGGCATCGCGCGTGCCGGGCAGGCGGTGCTGCAGGCCCACCACTTCGACGCCGCCCAGCAATCGCTGGACTACCTGCAGTCGATGCTGGACGCCGTGTCCTCCGGCACCGAGCCGGGTTATGCGCCGCCGGACCTGATCGCGCAGTTCGACATGAACGGTGGCACTGCCGCGCCGGTCGCTGCGGCCGCGCCTGCGGCAGCCGGCAGCGACCTGATCACCGACGACGAATTCGAGGCCCTGCTCGACCAGCTGCATGGCGGCAACGCGCCGACCGCGGTCGCGCCGGCGAAGAAAGCCGACGATGGCCTGATCAGCGAAGACGAGTTCGAAGCCCTGCTGGACCAGCTGCACGGTGGCGCTGCGCCAGGCGCCAAGCCTGCTGCCGCCGTCGCGGCGGCCCCCGCCGCAGCACCGCGCCCGGCACCCGCCCCGGCACCTGCAGCCAAGCCGGCAGCCAAGCCGATGGCCGAGGCCGAGCACACCGTGCGAGTGGACACCAAGCGCCTGGATGCGATCGTCAACCTGATCGGCGAACTGGTGCTTTCCCGCAACCGCCTGAAAACCCTGCGTGCACGCCTGCGCGACGAGGAGCTGGACCGCGCCGTATCGACGCTGGACATCGCCACTGCCCGCCTGCAGTCGGCGGTGATGCGTACCCGCATGCAGCCGGTGGGCAAGGTGTTCTCGCGCTTCCCCAAGGTCGCCCGCGACGTCGCCCGCTCGCTGAAGAAGGAAGTGGACCTGGAGCTGGTCGGCGCCGAGACCGAGCTCGACCGCAACCTGGTCGAAGCGCTGGCCGACCCGCTGGTGCACCTGGTCCGCAACGCCATCGACCACGGCGTGGAAATGCCCGACCTGCGCGAAGCACAAGGCAAGCCGCGGATGGGCCATGTGCGCCTGTCCGCCCAGCAGGAAGGTGACTACGTCAGCATCGAGGTGCAGGACGATGGCGCCGGCATCGACCCCGAGAAGCTGCGCGCGAAGGCGCGCGAGAAGGGCCTGATCGACCCGGAAGCCGCTGCCCGCCTGAGCAGCGAGGAGTGCCTGCACCTGGTGTTCCTGCCCGGCTTCTCGACCAAGCAGCAGGTCACCGATATTTCCGGCCGCGGCGTCGGCATGGACGTGGTGCAGTCGCGCATCCGCGAACTGAGCGGCCAGATCCAGATCCAGTCGGAACTGGGGCGTGGCAGCCGCTTCCTGATCCGCGTGCCACTCACCCTGGCGATCCTGCCGACCCTGCTGGTGCAGGCCGGCGAGGACGTCTACGCGCTACCGCTGGCGCGTGTGATGGAAGTGCTGCACGCGCCGCGCACGTCGTTGGGCTGGTTCGATGGCCGCGCCGTGCTCGACCGCCGTTCGCACACCCTGCCGCTGGTCGACCTGCGCCAGTGGCTGGATGTGACGCCGGCCGCGTCGACCCTGCTGACCATCGTGGTGCTGCAGGCCGGTGAAGCGCGCTTCGGCCTGGTCGTGGACCAGGTGCGCGGGCGCGAGGAGGTGGTCATCAAGCCACTGCCGAAAGCCCTGCGCGGCCTGCGCGGTTATGCCGGTGCAACGTTGATCGGCGATGGTCGCATGGCACTGATCCTGGACGTGGACGGCATCCGCTGAATTCCGCCGGGCATGGCCCGGCGACCCGAAACTGTGACTACCGTCTGTACGCATTCTCCCGGTGTCTCAAGTCCCATTCATACAAGCCGATACCGGAACCATGGATAGACTCAGCCTCATTGGACTCTTTCTCGCCCTGGCCTCGCTGGTCGGTGGCAGCATCCTCAAGGGCGCCGGCCTGGCGTCGCTGTGGTCGCCTGCGGCGTTCGTGATCGTCATCGTCGGCACCGTTGCCGCGATCCTGCTTCACACCTCGCCGGCGGTGTTCAAGCATGCGTTCAAGATCGTGCGCTGGGTCGTGCGCCCGCCGCACAGCGATCGCCGCGAACTGATCCAGCAGATCGTCGAGTGGAGCAACATCGCCCGTCGCCAGGGCCTGCTGGGCCTGGAATCGCAGGTGGAAGCGCAGCAGGACCCGTTCCTGCGCAAGGGCCTGCAGCTGCTGGTGGACGGCGTTGAACCTGAATCGATGCGGCACATGCTGGAGATCGAACTGGGCAGCCAGGAGCACCAGGACCAGGCCGGTGCCAAGGTCTTCGAAGCGATGGGCATCTACGCACCGACGCTCGGCATCATCGGTGCCGTGCTCGGCCTGATCGCGGTGATGAAGAACCTGGCCGACCCGAGCAAACTCGGCCACGGCATCGCCGCCGCGTTCACCGCCACCATCTACGGCATCGCCTCGGCCAATCTGCTGTTCCTGCCGATCGCCGCCAAGCTCAAGAGTGTGATCTCGCACAACACCCGCGACCGCGAAATGGTCATTGAAGGCCTGATTTCGATCGCCCAGGGCGAGAACCCGCGCAACATCGAAACCAACCTCTCCGGCTTCCTGCACTGACATGGCCCGCCGCAAGCACCACGAAGAGCACGCCAACCATGAAGCATGGGCGATCCCCTATGCCGACCTGATGACGTTGCTGCTCGCCTTCTTCGTGGTCATGTACGCGATCTCCTCGGTCAACGAGGGCAAGTACCGGATCATGGCCGACGCGCTCACCGATGCCTTCGGCGGCGCGCCGCGCACCATCAATCCGGTGCAGGTGGGTAACAAGCAGGTGCAGGGTGGCGGCTGGGACAGCCCCTCGGTGATCAAGTCCGGCACCAAGATCGGCCCCTCCGCGCCCGCGCCGTCGCACGACCCGACCCTGCTGCCGTCGATGGCCTCGCAGATGCGCATGCCGGTCTCCGTGCACAACCAGGAACAGATCGCCCGTGCCGAGCGCCAGCTCAACAGCATCGCCGACCGCCTCACCGCCGCACTGGCGCCGCTGATCGACCGCGGCATGATCAGCGTGCGCCGCACCGAGTTGTGGATCGAAGTGGAGATCAACAGCGACATCCTGTTCCCCACCGGCTCGGCCGCGCTGGACGTGCATGCACGGCAGACGCTGGCCAGCCTGGCCGAGGTGCTGCGCGACGTGCCCAACAGCGTGCGCGTGGAAGGCCATACCGACAACGTGCCGATCGCCACCGCCACCTTCCCTTCGAACTGGGAACTGTCGGCCGGTCGCGCCGCCAGCGTGGTGCACCTGTTCGCCGACCAGGGCGTGCAGCCATCACGGCTGGCGATGGTTGGCTATGGCCAGTTCCGTCCGCGCGAAGAGAACGACAGCGCGCAGGGGCGCAACCGCAACCGCCGGGTGATGGTCATCATCCTGGCCGACACCTCGCATTCGGTGGATCCGCTTGGCCAGCGCCTCAATGCGGCCACCGGCGCCGTCGACGACAGCACCACCGAACAAGCCGCCGCAACTCCGGCTACCGCCCCCACCTCCCCCATCGCACCGGTGAAGTTGCCGCCGGTGCCGGCTGGCAGCCGCGTCGGCGCCGCCGTTCCCCCGGCAATGAAGGAGTAAACCGATGCGCATCTGGGCAGTCGCCAACCAGAAGGGCGGAGTCGGCAAGACCACCACCACCCTCGCCCTCGGCCGCGGCCTGGCCGCGCTTGGCCATCGCGTGCTGCTGATCGACCTCGATCCGCATGCCTCGCTCAGCCGCGCCTTTGGCGTGCCGGTGGATCCGCCGCCGGCGGGCGTGCTGGAACTGTTCGGCGCCCCGCCGGCCGATCTTTCCAGCCTGTGCCATGCCAGCAGCATCCACGGCCTGGACTACGTCTGCGCGCAGTCGGCGCTGGCCACGCTGGAGCGCCGCAGCGCCAACCAGCCCGGACTCGGCCTGGCCCTGCAGAACGCACTGGCGCGTCACCAGGGCCAGCACGACTACATCCTGCTGGACTGTGCCCCCACCCTTGGCCTGTTGATGATCAACGCGCTGGCCGCTGCCGACCGCCTGATCATTCCCACCCAGGCCGAGCCGCTGGCCCTGCATGGCCTGGACGGCATGGTCCGCACCGGCGAGATGGTCGAGCGCTCGCGCCGCCGCCCGCTGCCGATCTCGATCCTGCCGACCCTGTTCGATCGCCGCACCCGCGCCGGCAACGAGTCGCTGCGCACGATGCAGGATCGCCACGGCATCCGCGTGTGGGAAGACGCCATTCCGATCGACACCCGCATCAGCAACGCCGCAGGCCTGACCCTGCCCAGCGTTGGTGAGGACTACCCGGGCCGCGGCCTGGCCGCCTATCGCCGCGCACTGAACTGGATCCTCGGTGAGGATGCCCGTGCCCTGGAGCAGGCCGCATGAACAGCACCGGCGTACTGGACGACTACCTGGACGAACTGCTGGGCGAAGCGATCGCCCCGGCGGCCGTCGTGCTGCCAACGCCGGACAGCGCCGCCCCGGTTCCGGACAGCACATCGGAACCGGAACGCGAGCCGACCTGGGATGACCTGCCGGCCGAGGTGATCTACGAAACCGACAGCGTCGCCGCGGGGCCTGCCGTGGACAACGCCGCGCTCGAAGCCGCCTTCGAGGCGGCCACAACGGCCGAGCGCGAGCCCACCTGGGACGATCTGCCCGCTGAAGTGATCTATGAGACGGACGCTGTTGCCGTTGCCCCGGCACAGGATGACGCAGCACTGGAAGCCGCCTTCGAGGCCGCCGCAGTGCCGGTCGCCGCTCCCGAGCGCGAACCGACCTGGGATGACCTGCCTGACGAGGTGATCCACGAGACGACCCCGGCCAAGGCCGGCCCGGAGCCCACCTGGGACGACCTGCCCGACGAAGTGATCTACGAGACCGACGCGGCCGACAGCCATCAGCTCGCCCACACTGACAGCCCCGGTCTGCAGGCTGCGTTCGAAGCCGCTGCTGGTGGCGAGGATGTCCCCACGCCGCCACCGGCCGTGGTTGCGCCCCCGGCACCGCGTGCTGCCGCCGCGCCGCCGCCCCGCGTTGCCCTGGATGCCCCGGCCACCAACCGTCCCGGTACCTGGCAGGAGCTGCAGGCGCAGGCGCACCAGCCCGCCAGCAGTCCGCACCCACAGAACCGCCGCGCCGGCGAGCGCACCTCGCGCTGGCTGCGCCTGCGCTGCGGGACCCAGGCCTATGCGCTGGAACTGTTGAAAGTGCAGGAAGTGGTGTTGCCGGTGCCACTGCTGCCGTTGCGTGGCACGGCACCGGCGATGCTCGGGATCATGAACCTGCGTGGCCAGGTGGTGCCGGTGATGGACCTCGGCCTGCACCTCGGCGCCGCATCGGCAGAAGACGATGCCCAGACCCGCATCGTGGTGCTGGAAGAGGACGGCGAGACCATCGGCCTGCGCGTGTCGGCAGTGGAAGATGTCGCCAACCTCACCGATTCACAGATCGAACCCCCGGATACCGCCCGCATCTGCCAGATCTCCAATGATCTGTTCCGCGGCGTCGCCCGGGTCAGCCAGCGCCCGATGATCCTGCTGGACGCCACACGGCTGTTGAGTTGATCTGGAAAAAAGGGGACGGAGGGGATTAAGTCGCAAGTGGCTCGGCGCTTTGCGCCGAAGCGGTGCCTGTCGGGGACGCAAGGAGTTGAACCGTTGGATCAACTCCTTACGTCCCCACTGCGCGGTCGCCGTTGCCGAGGGGGCTGCAGTAGAGCCAGGTCGCTTGCGACTTAATCCCCTCCGTCCCCTTTTCAGCGGCGACCGCATCGACGCACCGCGTCGATTCCTCTAAAGAACCCCGCCGGGGTGCCGTTATGGATCACGGAACCGTTTGTCCGGAGCAACGATGAGCACTGTCGAACTGGGTGAGGATCTCGGCATCGAGAGCAGCACCGAGCTCAAGAACCGCCTCGCCCCGCTGGTGGCGCAGGCAGGCGAGCTGACCTTGGATGCAAGCCAGGTCGCCCGCATCCACACGGCCGCCGTGCAGGTGCTGTGTGCATTCGTGCAGGCCCGCCGCGAGGCAGGCCTGGGCACCGGCTTCCACGGTTGCACCGCGACCTTCCGTGACGCCGCACGCCTGCTGGGCGTCACCCAGGCCCTGGGCCTGGACGTAACCCATGACAACCTGAAATCTGTGGAGAACGCTGCATGAGCGCACGTATCTTGGTGGTGGACGATTCGGCGTCGATGCGCCAGATGGTTTCCTTCGCCCTCACCTCGGCCGGTTTTGCCGTCGAAGAAGCCGAAGACGGCGCGGTCGCGCTGGGTCGCGCCAAGGGCCAGCGCTTCAATGCGGTGGTCACCGACGTCAACATGCCGAACATGGACGGCATCGCGCTGATCCGCGAACTGCGCCAGCTGCCGGACTACAAGTTCACCCCGCTGCTGATGCTGACCACCGAATCGGCCGCCGACAAGAAGTCCGAAGGCAAGGCCGCCGGTGCCACCGGCTGGCTGGTCAAGCCGTTCAATCCGGAACAGCTGGTCGCCACCGTGCAGAAAGTGCTGGGCTGATCGCCCCGCACCGCTCCCCTTCTTCGCTTCCGGACCACCACTGCCATGAGCATGGACCTGCAACGCTTCCACGCCACCTTCTTCGAGGAGAGCCGCGAAGGCCTCGACGCGATGGAGGCTGGCCTGCTGGCCCTGGAATCGGGGCAGCAGGACGCGGAGATCATCAATTCGGTGTTCCGCGCCGCCCACTCGATCAAGGGCGGCGCCGGCACCTTCGGCTTCGATGCCATCGCCGGCCTGACCCACGTGCTGGAAACGCTGCTCGATGAGCTGCGTGCCGGCAAGCGCGCCCTGGAAGGCCATGCCGTCGATGCCATGCTGTCCTCGGTGGATGTGCTGCGCGCCCTGCTGCGCGAAGCCGAACATGGCCAGGCCGCAGACCCCGCTGCGGTCGCCGCAGTGAAGGCGCGCCTCGAAGCCGTTCTCTCCGGCCAGGCCGCACCAAGCGCGCCGGCCGCTGCCGCAGCCAAGGTGGACGATACGCCGGAAGCCTGGCAGATCGGGTTCACCCCGGCACCCTCGCTGTTCATGAGCGGCAACGACCCGTTGCGCATCATCCGCGAACTGGAACACCTCGGCTCGCTGCAGGTGGCCGCGCGCATGGAACGCCTGCCGGGTTTCGCCCAGCTCGACCCGCTCGAGGCCCACCTGGCGTGGGACCTGGGCCTGGTCGGCAAGGTGCCGCGCAGCAAGATCGAAGACACCTTCGCCTGGGTACTGGACGACTGCGAGCTGGACATCCGTCCGGCAGCGCCGCCGAGCCTGGCAACCCAGGCGCCCGTTGCTGCATCCCCTTCCACACCTGCTGCCGTCGTGCCGGCAGCGCCTGCTGCGCCTGCCGCCGGCGGTGCTGCCACCCAGGAAGCCGAAACGTCGATCCGCGTCAGCGTCGACAAGGTCGATGCGCTGATCAACCTGGTCGGCGAACTGGTCATCACCCAGGCCATGCTCAAGCAGGTCTCGCATGCGCTGGACCCGGTCCACGCCGAGAGCCTGTTCGCTGGCCTGGACCAGCTTGAACGCAACACCCGCGACCTGCAGGAAGCGGTGATCGGCGTGCGCATGCTGCCGGTCGATGCGGTGTTCCGCCGCTTCCCGCGCCTGGTCCGCGACCTGTCCAGCCGCCTCGGCAAGCAGGTGCGGCTGCGCACCGTCGGCGAAGGTACCGAGCTGGACAAGGGGCTGATCGAGAAGATCGCCGATCCGCTGGTGCACCTGGTGCGCAACTCGATCGACCACGGCCTGGAAATGCCCGACGTGCGCCGCGGTGCAGGCAAGGACGAAACCGGCACGATCACCCTGGCGGCCTCGCACCAGGGCGGCCACATTGTCATCGAAGTCAGCGACGACGGTCGCGGCCTGGACCGCGCCAAGATCCTGGCCAAGGCCACCGAGCGCGGCCTGGCCGTACCGGACAACCCGACCGATTCGCAGGTCTGGGACCTGATCTTCCAGCCCGGCTTCTCCACGGCCGATGCGGTCACTGACCTGTCCGGGCGTGGCGTCGGCATGGACGTGGTTCGCCGCAACATCCAGGCACTGGGCGGCGAGGTCCAGATCGAAAGCAGCCTGGGTACTGGCACCCGCACGCTGATCCGCCTGCCGCTGACCCTGGCCATCCTCGACGGCATGACCGTGGCGGTTGCCGGCGAAACCCTGATCCTGCCGCTGGCCTATGTGCTTGAGGCGTTGCAGCCGCAGGCCGAGGACATCCGCAGCATGGCCGGCGAAGGCCGCGTGCTGCGCGTACGTGGCGAGTACCTGCCGATCCTCTCGCTGAGCGAGTACTACGGCTACGGCAACCGTGCGCCGGGCAGTGAATCGCTGGTGGTCGTGGTCGAAGGCGATGGCCAGAAGATCGCACTGGAAGTGGATGAACTGGTCGGCCAGCAGCAGGTGGTGGTGAAGAACATCGAGAACAACTACCGCCGTATCGGCGGGGTGTCCGGTGCCACCATCCTTGGCGACGGCCGCGTCGCGTTGATCGTCGACATCGGCGGACTGGTGCGCTCGTTGCGGATGCCGCAGGCCGCCTGATCCACGCTGCATGCGTGTACTGGACCGCCGCCCTTCGGGGCGGCGGTTTTTGTTTATGCGCGCTCTGCCAAGGGATCCGACCCCATCCCTTCTGTGAACTCCGTCGCCATGATGGTTGCGGGCGCAACTACTTCATCCAAGCGAAAGCACGCCGCTGCAACGCTTTCGCGCTGTCATCCCTACGCAACCGAATGTGATCTGCGTCCATAAAGTCCACGCGGACGGCGCCGTTATTTCGCAATGACGGTCGTCACCGAACCCCACCGGGCACCCCCGTTCGCTCTGCAACCACCCCCGAACCGGCGCACAGACGCCGGCACTCTGCCCACCTGGAGCACCCTGCATGAAGTGGTTCCAAGATCTGCCCATCGCCCGCAAGCTGGCCGTGGGGTTCACCCTCACCACCTTGATGACCCTGATCCTCGGCGCCTTCGCACTGCTGCGCCTGAGCGAAGCCAACGCGCAGTTGCGCGAGATGGCTGGCAACGACATCCCCTCGGTCCAGCACCTGGGCGAGGCGCGCTCGCAGCTGGGGGAATTCCGCACCTATGAACTTGCACAGCTGAGCATGCTCGACCAGCCGGAGAAGGTCGCCGACTACAACAAGCGCATGGACGACACCGCCAAGGCCGTGCATGACGAGCTGGCCGCGTACTCGGCGCTGCCGGCGCTGGCCAAGGAGCGTGAACTCTATCGCGCGGCCAGCGCACAACTGGACCGCTACTTCGCCGCCAACAAGGCGATGCGCGACGCCGTGGCCGCCGGTGATGGCGCTCGGGCCCAGCAGATCTCCGACGAGCAGTCGCGCCCGGCGCGTCGCGACCTGTTCGCTGCGATGAAGGCGCTGGGCACCCACATCGCCGGCCAGATGGACGGCAAGATCGCCGACGCCAACGCCACCCATCGCAACAGCATGATCGCCATCATCGGCTGCATCGTCCTGCTGTCCCTTGTGGCCGCTGCGCTGGCCATCGTCATCTCACGTGCAGTGACCGGCCCCCTGGGCAAGGCCGTGAACGCCATCCAGGCCGTCGCACGCGGCGACCTCAGCGTCACCACCCAGAGCACCGGCAAGGACGAGGCTGGCCGCATGCTGGCGGCCACCGCCGACATGACCGCGATGCTGCGCCGCTTCAGCGAACAGACCCAGTTGATGGCACAGATGCATGCCGGCCCGGACATCAGCCACCGTATTCCGGAAGACTTCCCGGGCGTCTACGGCCAGCTGGCCAGCGGCATCAACACGGTGATCTTCGAACACCTCGATGCGATCGTCGATGCCATTGAAGTGCTCAACCAGTACGCCATCGGCAACCTCGCCCCGGACGCCCGCCGCCTGCCCGGCAGCCGCGCGATCCTGCACGAGTCGATGGACGCGGCCAAGGCCAGCCTGCTGGCCATCAACACGCAGATCCAGCAGCTGGCCTCGGCCGCCGCCGCCGGCGACTTCAGCCAGCGCGGTGATGCGCAGCGTTTCGATCACGATTTCCGCGTGATGATCGAGCAGCTCAACAGCATGATGCAGGTGGCCGACGGCAACCTCGGCCAGCTCTCGCAGCTGCTGCAGTCGATCGCCGCCGGCGACCTGACCGCACGCATGGACGGCCAGTTCAACGGCGTGTTCGCACGCATGCGTGACGACGCCAACACCACCGTCGCACAGCTCACCCAGATCGTCGGCCAGATCCAGGCCAGTGCCTCCAGCATCACCCTGGCCGCTGGCGAGATCGCGTCCGGCAACAGCGACCTGTCGCGCCGTACCGAGCAGCAGGCCGCCAACCTGGAAGAGACCGCTGCCTCGATGGAG
>NZ_JCAFSW010000016.1:0-77832 GCF_059369635.1 Stenotrophomonas sp. YJH_SMC_58 | reverse complement strand
GGCGGTTCAGGGAGAATCCGGCGTGGGGACCCAAGCTACTTCTCGGTCGCAAGACCTGGATCCACACGGTCGCCCACGCCGGGCTCTCGGCACCCAAGGTGCCAGATTGGCAAGAGATAAGATCCACGCCATGCGTGGATGGACTGCGGGTCGCGCCAGGCCATGCCCGGCGCCGGCCTTCAGGTGAGCGTGCGCACCGCCTCATTGGCCGCCGCCCGCACCTTCGGCAGCATCCGCAGCACCAGCGCCATCTGGGTGCGGATCAACTGCAGCTTCGCCGGCATCGCCTCGTCGATCTGCTCCAGCTCGGCCGCCACCGCGCGGTCGGGGTCGTTGTCGTCCTCGCTGACCGGCCGCCGTGCCGTCAGGGCCGAGGCCAGCTGCTGCAGCGCTTTCCGCACGCGGTCACCGGCGGCCAAGGCCAGCGGATCGCCGGCGTAGCTGTCCACCTGGTCGCGGTGTGCACCCAGCGCCGACAAGTGCCCAAGCAGCGTGTTGGAGAGCGCCAGGAAGTGGAAGCCGGCATCCAGGTTGCGGCGCACGTGACCGGGTTCGCGCAGCATGTTCGACAGCGCGGTGGACAGCGCGGCGTCGGCGTTGTGCATGTCGCGGCGGGCGATGCGGTAGGCCAGGTCATCGCGCATGCCGCTGCGGTACTGGCCCAGCACCGAATCCAGGTAGCGCGCGGCGGTATCCAGCACCCGCGCCAGCACAAGGTGCAGCTGGCGGCCCTGCCAGTCGGGCAGGATCAGGAACGCGGCGGCAGCGGCGATCGCGCAGCCCAGCAGTGTGTCGACCATGCGCGGCACGATCAGCACGAAGCCATCGCCGATCAGGTTGAAGCAGGTCAGGGCCATCACCGTGATCGCCGCCGATGCCACCAGGTAGCGGTCGGTACGGGTGAAGAAGAACAGCAGCGCCGACAGCAGCGCGATCAGCAGTTGCACGTGCAGTTGCGGGAACAACTGCAGCAGCGCCCAGGTGAGCACGAGGCCCGCCACGGTGCCGACGATGCGCTGCGCCAGGCGTTGGCGGGTGGCGCCGAAGTTGGGCCGGCACACGAATACGATGGTCAGCAGCACCCACGAGCCGTTCTGCGCATTGAACAGGCGGATCGCGGCGAAACCGGCGATCAGCGCCAATGCCATGCGCAGGCCGTGGCGGAACAGGACCGAGCCGGGCGTGAGCTGCTGGCGCACGCGCACGCCCATCTCGCGCAGGGTATGCGGGTTGCTGTCGCGCAGGCGCGTATCGACATTGTCGAGGCTGGCCTCGGAGCGTTCGGCGTCAAGCAGGCGGCGTTCGATGCTGCGCAGGTTGTGCACCAGCAGGTCCAGCGAACCCAGCAGGCGCTGCCACTGCGGGCGCTGCTGGTCGCGCAGGTAGGCCAGCGCATCGGCCAGGTCGCGCCCGGCCTGCTGGTTGGTTTCGCCATATACGAACGGGCGGCGCAGGCGGATCGCCTCGCCCAGGCGCGCGCAGGCCTGGCCCTGAAGATCGAGCAGGCGCTGGCAGCGGTACAGCACGTCGCTGTGGAAGAACGCATCGACCAGCGCACCGTACGGGTAGTGCGAGGAGCTGGCGCGCTCGTGGAAATCCTGTGCCATGTAATAGAGGCGCAGGTACAGGCCGGAGTTCACGCCCGGCCGCCCGGAACGGCCGAAGCGGGCGAGAATCGCGGTCTTGGCCTCGTTCAACGCGCCGACCACGCGCCGGTTCTGCTCGGCCAGGTCGAGCTGGCGGCGTTGCAGGTCGGCCTCACGTACCGGTTCGAACAGGGCGGCCTTCAGCTGCAGGTAGCGGCCCAGCTCGATGTAAAGCCGCGCCACGCGCTCGCGCACCGGTCGGTTGGCGAACAGTGCGGTCCACAGGATCGACAGCAGTCCGTACCAGACGGCGCCCGCCAGCAGGTGGCTGACCGCTTGCAGCGCGGTGTGCAGGTCGCTGGCACCGTGCTGCTCCAGCCCGATCATCGTGTAGATCGCCAGCGTTACCGTGGCCTGGGCGATGGATGCGTAGCGCTCGCCGAGCGCGCCCAGCAGGGTCAGGCAGAAGGTGGACAGTGCCAGCGCGCCGATGAAGATCCACGGCCAGGGGAACAGCCAGATCACCGACGCCGCAGCGATGCAGAAACACAGCAGCGACAGCGCCACCGCCTTGGTCCGGCCCCACCAGTTGTCGTCGGTCTCGGCGATGGCGCTGGCGATGATGCCGAGGAAAACGCCGGGCAGGGCGGTCAGCGCATCCAGCTGCCAGCACACGGCAAGCGCTGCGGTCAGGGCGATGAACACGCGCAGGCCGTAACTGGCCTTCTCGTGGGCCCACAGGCGGCTGAGGCGGGATTGGCGGGCGGGCATGCAGGCTCGGCGGAAGGATCTCCCACCATTATTGCGGGGTGCGCGTGAAATATGGAGGGCGGACCACCGCGGTAGTGCCGGCCGCTGGCCGGCAGATTTGCCGTACCGAGAAAGCCGGCCAGCGGCCGGCTCTACCCTTAGATCCACGCCATGCGTGGATGGGCCGTTCTACGCACGCTGCGCGCGCTTGAGCAGCTTCGCTTCGCGCTTGCGCGCGCGACGGGCCCGCCAGCGTTCGGCCAGGCACGAGAAGATCACGTACAGCGCTGGCGTGCTGAGCAGGGTCAGGCTCTGCGAGAACAGCAGGCCGCCGATCATCGCGATGCCCAGCGGGCGGCGCAGTTCGGAGCCTTCGCCCAGGCCGATCGCCAGCGGCACCGCCGCCAGGATCGCCACCATCGTGGTCATCATGATCGGGCGGAAGCGCACGATGCTGGCCTCGCGCGCGGCATCGCGCGGTGCCAGGCCATGCTCGCGCTGCGCCACCAGCGCGAAGTCGATCATCATGATCGCGTTCTTCTTGACGATGCCGATCAACAGCACCAGCGCGATCATCGAGATCACCGACAACTCGGTGTTGGTGCCGAACAACGCGAGCAGTGCACCCACGCCCGCCGCCGGCAGCGTGGACAGGATGGTGACCGGATGGATCAGGCTCTCGTAGAGCATGCCCAGCACCAGGTACACGGTCAGGATCGCGGCGAACACCAGGATCAGCATGTCGCTGGGGTCGGAGTTGAAGCCGAAGCCCGCATCATCGGCCAGGCGGATGTCACCAGGCATGCGCATGCCGGCCACGGTCGCGTCGATGATCGCCTTGGCCTCACCCATGCTCACGTTCGGAGCCAGGTTGTAGCTGAGGTCCATCGTCGTGTACTGGTTCTCGTGGGTGATCTGCGAAGGGGCCAGGCCGGGCATCTGCGTGGCCACCGCGGTGATCGGCACCATGTCGCCGTTGCGCGCACGCACGTACACCTCGTCCAGCGCGGCGGGGGTGGCGGTCTGCGAGGGCAGGGCGTTGACCACCACGCTGTACTGGTTGATGTCCGAATAGATGGTGGAGATCTGGCGCTGGCCGAACGCACCGTACAGCGCACCGTCGATGGCACCCACGGTGATGCCCAGGCGTGCGGCCTTGGCGCGGTCGATCTGGATGTTCTGGCGCAGGCCGGCGTTGTCCACGTCGGTACCGACATCGCGCAGCTTGGGGTTCTTCTTCAGCTCCGCCTGCAGCTTGGGCAGCCATTCCTGCAGCGATGCCAGGTCGTTGCCCTGCAGCGAGATACGGTACTGCGCGCCCTGGCTGGAACCGCCGCCATCGTTGCTGGGCAGATCCTGGATCGCGCGCAGGCGCAGCTGCAGGTCGGGGTAGCGGTCGGCCTTGGCACTCAGCCGTGCGAGTGCGTGCGCCGTGGTCTCGCGACGGCCATCGCTGCGCGACTTCAGCTCGATGTTGAACTGTGCGCTGGAGCCCTGGCGGCCGCTGCCCAGGCGCACGCCCACGGTCTTCACCGCGGGGTCGGCCATCAGCATGTCGGTGATGCGGCGCTGGCGGGCGACCATGTCCTCGAAGGACACCGTGGCGCTGGAATTGGCGCGGCCCCAGATCAGGCCGGTGTCCTGCGGCGGGAACGCGCCCTTTTTCACCGCGCCGAACAGGAAGACGGTGGCGCCGATCAGGATCAGCGGGGTCAGCGACAGCAGCAGCGCGTGGCGCAGCGAGAAGTCGAGGAAGACCGTGTAGATGCGAAGCATGCGCTCATGGCCGGCATCCAGCCAGCGGCCGAAGCGCGACGGCGGCGCGCTGTGGTCGTGCGCGCTGAGGAACCGGCTGCACAGCGCCGGAGTCAGCGTCAGCGAGACGATCATCGAGACCACGATGGCCGCCACCAGGGTGACGGTGAATTCGCGGAAGAACGCACCCATCATGCCGCTGGCGAACAGGAGCGGGATGAACACCGCCACCAGCGAGGCGGTGATCGAGACGATGGTAAAGCCGATCTCGCGCGCGCCGGTGAGCGCCGCCTGCATCCGCGGCATGCCTTCGTCGAGGTGGCGCATGATGTTCTCGATCACCACGATCGCATCGTCGACCACGAAGCCGATCGCGATCACCAGCGCCAGCAGGCTCAGGTTGTTCAGGGTGAAGCCCATCACGTACATCACCAGCGCGGCACCGGCCAGCGACAGCGGCACGGTCACCGCGGCGATCAGCGTGGGCGCCAGCCGGCGCAGGAACAGCGCCATCGTCAGCACCACCATCGCCAGGCTGATCAGCAGGGTGATCTGCACTTCATGCAGCGACGAGCGGATGGTCGGCGTACGGTCGAAGTACGGCGTCATCGTGGTGCCGGGCTGCAGGTAATCGCGCAGGGTCGGGATCTGCGCCTTGACCCGGTCCACGGTCTCCACGATGTTGGCGCCGGCACGGGTGAACACGTACATCACCACCGCCGGTTTGTGGTCGAACCACGCGGCCTGGTAGGCATCCTGCTGGCCGTCGTAGACGTTGGCGATGTCCTTCAGGCGGATCACCCGGCCATCGCCCTGGGTCTTGACCACCAGGTCGGCGAAGTCGGCGGCACGCGCCACCGAGTCGTTGGCGATGATCGCGGTAGTGGTGTTGCCGTCGCTGAGGAAGCCGGTGGGCGAGGTCACGTTGGCCGCGCGCACGGCGTTGCGCAGGTCATCGGCGGTCAGGCCGAGCGCGTTCATCAGGCGCAGGTTGACGTCCACACGCACCGCCGGCGTCGAAGCGCCAGCGATGTCGACCGAAGCAACGCCGCTGATCTGGCGGATGCGCTGGGCCAGCAGCGAGTCGGCGACGTTGTACAGCTCGTCGGCCGACTGCGTCTGCGAGGTCAGCGCGATGGCGATGACCGGGTCGTCGTTCGGATTCGCCTTCTGGTACATCGGCGAGCCCATGCCCGAAGGCAGGTCGGCCTGCGCCGAGTTGATTGCGGTCTGCACGTCCAGCGCGGCCGAATCGATGTTGTGGCCGCTCTGGAAGATCATGAACACCAGCGAGCTGCCTTCCGAGCTCGACGAGCGCATGCGGTCGATGCCCGGCAGCTGGCCGAGGTGGCGCTCCAGCGGCGCGGTGACTGTCGAGGCCATGGTCGCCGCATCCGCGCCGGACTGGCTGGCATGCACGAAGATCACCGGGATCTCGATGTTCGGCAGTGCCGATACGCCCAGGCGCAGGTAGCAGATCAGGCCGACCATGAACAGGCCGATGGCCAGCAGCGCGGTGCCGATCGGGCGGCGGATGAAGGGGCCGGACAGGTTCATCGTGCGGCCCACCGCAGCAGCGGGGCGTGGATCATGCCTGCGGCTCCTGCAGCGAACCGTTGCGCAGCGCGCGCTGTTCTCGGCGGCGCGCCAGCCACTCGGAGAAGCGTTCCATGTACAGGTAGATCACCGGCGTCGTGTACAGCGTGACCAGCTGCGACAGCAGCAGGCCACCGACGATGGCGATGCCCAGCGGGCGCCGCAGCTCCGAGCCGATGCCGGTGCCCAGCGCCAGCGGCAGCGCGCCGAGCATTGCCGCGGCGGTGGTCATCATGATCGGGCGGAAGCGCAGCAGGCAGGCGCGGCGGATCGCTTCATGCGCGTTGGCACCGGCGCGACGCGCCTCGATTGCGAAGTCCACCATCATGATGCCGTTCTTCTTGACGATGCCGATCAGCAGCACGATGCCGACGATGCCGTCCACCGACAGGCTCAGCCCGCACAGCATCAGCGCCAGCAGCGCGCCGACGCCGGCCGGTGGCAGCGTGGAGATGATCGTGATCGGGTGGATGTAGCTCTCGTAGAGCACGCCGAGCACGATGTAGATCACCACCAGCGAGGCCAGCAGCAGCCACACCACATCGGTCTGGCTGCCGGTGAATTCGGCGGCCTTGCCGATGAACTCGGCATGCAGGTGTGCCGGCATGTCCAGGCTGTCCTTGGTCTCCTGGATCGCACGCACCGCTTCGGACAGCGAATAGCCCGGCGCCACGTTGAACGAAACCGTTACCGCCGGCAGCTGCTGCTGGTGGCTGACCACCAGCGGCGCACTGCTGATCTTGCCTTCAGCCAGCGCCGACAGCGGGATGATGTTGCCGGCGCCGACCGTGATGCCGGTGTTCTGCGCGCCGATGCCGGTGGCGGTGGACGAGTTGGACGAGGTGACCTGGCCGAAGCTGGTGGCATTGGTGCCGGTCAGCGCGCCGGCGCCGTTGGAAGCCACGGCCAGCTGTTCCATCAGCGCGGTGCTGGTACGGAACTCCGGCGCCACTTCCAGCACAACCCGATACTGGTTGAGTTCGGTGAAGATGGTCGAGATCTGGCGCTGGCCGAACGCATCGTAGAGCGTGTCGTCGATGGTCTGCATCGGCACGCCCAGCACACTGGCCTTGTCGCGGTCGATGTTCAGTTCAAGCGCGCGGCCCTGGTTGGACAGGTTGTTGTCCACGTCGGCCAGTTCCGGGCGCTTGCGCAGCGCTTCGGTCAGTCGCGTGGCCTGCGTGGCCACTTCGGCGCTGTCCACGTCCGACAGCGAGTACTGGTATTCGGTGGCGGCCACGCGGGTATCGAGGGTCACGTCCTGCACCGGTTTCAGGTACAGGGCCACGCCCGGAATACCGGCTACCGCCTTCTGCAGGCGCGGCAGGATCTCATCCAGGCCATCACGCTGGCTGCGCTCCTTCAGCACGATCGACAGCTGGCCCTGGTTGAGCGTGGGGTTCATGCTGCCGGCACCGATGAATGCCGACACGCCGGTCACGTCCGGATCCTGGCGCAGGGCTTCAGCGACCTGCCTGGTGCGCTGTTCCATCTGCGGGAAAGCGATGTTCTGGTCGGCCTGCACCACGCCGGTGATCAGGCCGGTGTCCTGCTCGGGCAGCAGCCCCTTGGGAATCAACACGTACAGCAGCACGGTCAATACCAGCGCGCCACCGGCCACGGCCAGGGTCAGGCGCTGGTGGCCCAGCACCCAGTCCAGGCTGTGCTCGTACAGGCCGACGGTGCGCGTCCACAGGTTCTGTTTGCCGGCCGCCGCTGCGCGCTCATGCGCATCCTCGCCCTCGGGCAGGGCATCGGGCTTGAGCAGGTAGGCGCACATCATCGGGGTCAGCGTCAGCGAGATCAGCATCGACAGCACCACGGCGATGCTCAGCACCCAGGCGAACTCGTGGAACAGACGGCCGGTGACGCCAGGCATCAGCAGCAGCGGCAGGAACACCGCCACCAGCGAGACCGTCAGCGACAGCACGGTGAAGCCGATCTGGCGTGCGCCGATCTCGGCCGCTTCCTTGCCACTCTTGCCCTGCTCGATGTAACGCACGATGTTCTCGATCATCACGATCGCATCGTCGACCACGAAGCCGGTGGCCACCACCAGCGCCATCAGCGACAGGTTGTCCAGCGACATGCCGGCAAAGGCCATCACCGCGAAGGTGCCGGCCAGCGACAGCGGCACCGCCACCGAGGGAATGATCGTGGCCCACAGCCGGCGCAGGAACACGAAGATCACCGCCACCACCAGGCCGATGGTGAGGATCAGGGTGAACTGCACTTCGTGCACCGAGGCGCGGATGGTCTCGGTGCGGTCGTTGAAGATCTCCAGGTGAACGTCGGCCGGCAGCACGCCCTGCAGCTGCGGCAGGATCGCGCGGATGCGCTCGACGGTCTGCACGATGTTGGCGCCCGGCTGGCGGCGCACTTCCAGCAGCACCGCCGGCTTGCCATCGGCCCAGGCCGCCAGCTGGTCGTTCTCCACGCCGTCGACCACCTCGGCCACGTCGGACAGCCGCACCGGGCGGCCGTTCTTGTAGCTGATGATGGTGTCGCGGTACTCGGCGGCGCTGGCCAGCTGGTCGTTGGTGCCGATGCTGTAGGACTGGGTCTTGCCGTTCAACGAGCCCTTGGGCGCATTGACGTTGGCCTGGGTGAGCGCGCTGCGCAGCTGTTCCAGGGTCAGGCCCATGTTCGACAGCTGCGCCGGATTGACCTGGATGCGCACGGCCGGGCGCACGTTGCCGGCAATCGAGACCAGGCCGACGCCCTGCACCTGCGACAGGCGCTGGGCCAGGATCGAGTCGGCGTAATTGTTGACGTCGCGCAGCGGGCGCGTGTCAGAGGTCAGTTTCAGGGTGACGATGGCCGCGTCGGCCGGGTTCACCCGGTTGTAGACCGGCTGGTAGGGCAGCGACGAGGGCAGGGTGGCCTGGCGGATCGCCGCCTGCACGTCCTGCGCGGCGATGTCGATGTCGCGGTCCATCGAGAACTGCAGGATGATCGTGGACAAGCCAGCCGACGAGTCGGAGGTCATCAGCTCCAGCCCGGAGATCTGGCCGAACTGGCGCTCCAGCGGCGTGGTGACCAGCGAGGCCATGGTGGTGGCGTTTGCACCGGGGTACTGGGTGGTGACCACCAGGCTGGGCGCATCGATTTCCGGCAGCGCCGACACCGGCAGCTTGCGGTAACCGAGGATGCCCAGCAGCAACAGGCCCGCCATCAACAGCGAGGTAGCGATCGGGCGGCGGATGAAGATCGTCGAAAAGCCCACGGACTGATCCTTGCTGGCACTTCAATGTCGGCGCCGGCGGGTCCGCCGGCGCGAGGGAGAACCGTGGCCTGCGCTCAGCGCGGACCGCCACCGCGACGGCCACTGCCGCCACCGTTCTTCTGTTCGGCCGCCTTCAGCTCGGCCTCGGTTGGTGCGGCCGGGGTTTCGCCCGGCTTCAGTGCGGTGACCTTGCTGCCCGGCTTCAGGCGGAACTGGCCTTCACTGACCACCCGCTCGCCGCCCTTCAGGCCTTCGGCGATCTGCACCTGGCTGTCGCCCACTTCCACGCCGCTGCGCACGGTCTGCATCTTCACCGTGTTGTCGCCCTGCACGACGTAGACGTACTCGCCATCCGGCCCACGCAGCACGGCCTGGGTCGGAATGACCACGCCGCCGGCAATCGTGCGCAGCTGCATGCGCACGTTGACGAACTGGCCCGGCCACAGGCCGTTGTCGGTGTTGTCGAACAGCGCGCGCGCCTTGAAGGTGCCGCTGTCGGCACTGATCAGGTTGTCGACCACGTCCAGCTTGCCGTCGCCGGACAGCACGTGCGAGTCGGCGCGGTCCAGTGCCGCCACCGGCACCGCGCCGGCGGCCTGCGCCTGGCGCACGTCGCCGAGCTGGCGTTCGGGCAGGTTGAACAGGACGTGGATCGGGTGGATCTGGGTCAGGGTGACCAGCGCGGTGCCGGCGTTGACCACGTTGCCCGCGTCGACCGCGCGGATGCCGGCGATGCCGGTGATCGGTGCGGTGACCCTGGTGTACTGCAGCTGCACCTGTGCCGAGCGCATGCTGGCTTCGTTCGCCGCGACTGCGCTTTCGTACTGTGCCACTTGGTTTCGTTGTGTATCCAGATCGGTCTTGGCGACGAACTGGCGGTACTCCGGCGCATTGGAGCGCTGGTAGTTGGAGCGCGCGGTGGCCAGCAGCGCCTCGTTCTGGCGCTTGGCTGCCGCGGCCTGGTCGTAGCTGGCCTGGGCGGTGCGTGGATCGATCACTGCCAGCACGTCGCCCTTCTTCACTTCCTGGCCCTCGCGGAAGTTCAGGCTCATCAGCTGGCCACCGACCTGCGGGCTGACGGTGACGGTGTTCATTGCCGTCACGGTACCCAGTGCGCTGGCATACACCGGTACGTCCTGGTGCGTGGCCTCGACCACGGTCACCGGCACCGGGCCGGCATCCGGGTCTTCGCCACCCTGGCGCGCTCCCGCTGCCGGCTTTCCAGCCTTGTCCTTGCCCCCGCCGATGACGCGCAGGCCGACCACGGCCAGCACCAGAACCGCCACGACCAGCAGCACGATCTTCCAAACACGTGACATTACGAGGACTCCAAGAGGGCTGGACGGGGCGCGGCCCCGGTTGGCAATGCGCAAAGCATACCTGTGCCACATCACGTTTCCTGCATGACGGATGGGACGGGCGCTAAGACCGGATCCGGCCGCGGAGGTTCCCGTGGCGGCGGTGTTGCCCTACATTCAGCTGGACCCCTCTTGCTGTGGAGATTGCGATGCGCCGTTCGCTGCTGCTGTCCGCCCTGCTGCTGGCCCTGCCGGCCGTTGCCCACGCCCAGGACGGGCAACGGCCCGAAGTGACCGCCGCTGCCCAGCGCCTGCAGGCCAAGGTGGTTGAATGGCGCCGCGACTTCCATCAGCACCCGGAACTGTCCAACCGCGAGGTGCGCACCTCGGCCGAGGTCGCCAAGCGCCTGCGTGCGATGGGCTTGAAGCCGAAGACCGGCATCGCCCACCACGGCGTGGTGGCGATCATCGAAGGCGGCAAGCCCGGCCCGAAGATCGCGCTGCGTGCGGACATGGACGCGCTGCCGGTGACCGAGCAGACCGGGCTGCCGTTCGCCTCCAAGGCCACCGACCAGTACCGCGGCCAGACCGTGGGCGTGATGCATGCCTGCGGCCATGACGCGCACACCGCCACCCTGCTGGGCGTGGCCGAAGCGCTGGTGTCGATGAAGAAGGACCTACCGGGCCAGGTGATGCTGATCTTCCAGCCGGCCGAGGAAGGCGCACCGCCGCCGGAAGAGGGCGGTGCCGCGCTGATGCTGAAGGAAGGCCTGTTCGCCGACTTCAAGCCGGAGGCGGTGTTTGGCCTGCATGTGTTCTCCAGCGTGCAGGCCGGTCAGATCGCCGTGCGTGGCGGTCCGCTGATGGCAGCCTCGGACCGCTTCGGCATCAAGGTGATCGGTCGCCAGACGCACGGCTCCGCACCGTGGAACGGTGTCGACCCGATCGTGGCCACGGCCGATCTGGTCGGTACCGCGCAGACCATCGTCAGCCGCCGCGCCAACCTGTCCAAGCAACCGGCGGTGCTGACCTTCGGTGCGATCAACGGCGGCATCCGCTACAACATCATTCCGGACGAGGTGGAGATGGTCGGCACCATCCGCACCTTCGACGAGGGCATGCGCCAGCAGATCTTCGCCGACCTGCGCAACGTGGCCGAACACACCGCCGCCGCGCACGGTGCGAAGGCGGTGACCGACATCTACGAATCGGAAGGCAACCCGGCCACGGTGAACGACCCGGCGCTGACCGCGAAGATGCTGCCGAGCCTGCAGGCGGTGGTGGGCAAGGACAACGTGTACGAGCCACCGCTGCAGATGGGCGCGGAAGATTTCTCGCTGTACGCGAAGGAAGTGCCGGGCATGTTCTTCTTCGTCGGTTCCACCAGCGTGGGCATCGACCCGGCGACGGCGCCGGCCAATCATTCGCCGAAGTTCCTGCTGGATGAGAAGGCGCTGGATGTCGGACTGCGCGCGTTGCTGCAGGTGAGCCTGGATTACTTGAACGGTGCAGGCACGCCTGCGGGGTGAGGGTTTCCGGCAGGGCTTGCAGCCCCGCACCCGCCTAAATCAACGTCAACGTCAAAAGCGGGCATTCCGTGGGATGGCGGGGTGGGTCCGGTTGAGGGGGACGCCGTAAACCCGTCCATGGGGGCTTGGCCGCGGCATCCATGCCGCGGACACCCCCTCAACCGGACCCACCCCGCCTTCGACAGTTTCCCGCAGCTGTTGGTGCCCGCTGCTGTTGGTGGGTGCCGACCGTTGGTCGGCACGGCGGACGTCATGAATGTCTGAAGGATCGGCTTCTGATTTTGATTTTCCTGATCTTTCCCGTGGTGGTGGTGGCGCGCAAGGAACTGTCAGGGGCCGGGTGGGTAGGCGGGGCGGGGGTGTCCGCGGCATGGATGCCGCGGCCAAGCCCCCAAGGACGGGTTTACGGCGTCCCCCGACCCGCCTACCCACCCGGCCAAGCCGATAGACCGCCTTCCACGACCAACCAACAAAACCACCACGGAGGGGCTCCGCCGTTGGCCGGCCCGGCCGAAGGCCCGCCGTCCGCGCGATACAATGACCCCCATGAACACCCCACAGGATTCCAGCCTCGGTCGCGAGGTCAGTTACCCGTCGCAGTACGATCCCGGCCTGCTGTTTCCCATCCCCCGCAGCGGCGCCCGCGCCGAGATCGGCCTCGATGACGCCGCGCTGCCGTTCGTCGGCCATGACCGCTGGCACGCCTTCGAGCTGAGCTGGCTCGACCCGCGTGGCAAGCCGCAGGTGGCCGTGGCCACCGTGCAGGTGCCGTGCACCTCGCCGCGGCTGATCGAATCGAAGTCGTTCAAGCTGTACCTCAACTCCCTCAACAGCACCCGCATCGACAGCGCCGAGGCACTGCGCGCGCGCATCGTGGCGGATCTGTCAGATTGTGCCGGTGCGCCGGTCCAGGTCGAGTTCGGGCTGCCGGGCCTGCGCGAGACGCCGCTCGGTGAATCCATCGACGGGCTGGAGCTGGAGATCGACTGCTACGGCCCGCCGCAGGCGGACTTTCTCTCGGCCAATGCCGGTGAGGTGGTGGAGGAGACCCTGGTCTCGGCACTGCTGAAGTCCAACTGCCCGGTCACCGGCCAGCCGGACTGGGCGACGGTCAGCCTGCGCTACCGCGGGCCGAAGATCGATCGTGCCGGCCTGCTGCGCTATCTGGTCAGCTACCGCGAGCACGCCGAGTTCCACGAGCAGTGCGTTGAGCGGATCTTCAGCGAGGTGTCTGCGCGCTGCCAGCCGCAATGGCTGGAAGTCGAGGCGCGCTATACCCGCCGTGGCGGCCTGGACATCAACCCGTGGCGCGCCAGTCCCGGCATTGCCGCCCCGGCCGCGACCTACCGCGAACTGCGCCAGTAACCGCCGCAGGCGGTTGCCCGTTGTGCCGGGCCATGCCCGGCAATCGGCCAAGGCCGGATCCCTCTGGCAAAGCCGGCCAGCGGCCGGCACTACCGGGCACCGTCTCTCCCGATTGTTCAGCCGCCCCCCGGGGCGGCTTCACATCTGCACCATCCCCATTTAACAACCGCCATGGCACCGTGCGAGCCACGTAGTCATGCAGACGGGAGTTGTGGATGAGTACCGAGAAGAAAGCCGATTTCTCCGGCGTCAGCGCCAGCGTCGACAGTACCGCCGAGCAGGTGCCGAAGGCGGACTTCTCCGGCGTGAGCGCTTCGGTGGACAGCACCGCCGAGATCGTCAGCGGCGGCACCTATACCGTGCAGAAGGGTGACTCGCTGTCGAAGATCGCCAAGCAGCATCTGGGCGACGCCAACGCCTGGAAGAAGATCTTCGAAGCCAATCGCGATGTGCTTGACGACCCGGACAAGATCTTCCCGGGCCAGACCCTGAAACTGCCGCCGAAGTAAGCCGGCGATCAAACCCCGTCCGACAACCCCTGGGAGGAACCCCGAATGATCAAGATCACCCCGCTCCAGACCGCCCTGATCGCCGCCCTGTTGGGCAGCGTTGCCTTGGTCGGTTGCAAGAAGAAGGAAGAGTCGACCGACACCAACGCCGCTCCGGCCGCCACGGCTCCGGCCGAGCCGGCAGCGCCGGCACCGATGACCGGTGCACCGCCGCCGATGGCGGAAGCTGCCGCGGTCAGCGTTGCCACCGTCACCGTGGGCAAGACCGCTGCCGCCGACAAGTCGGTCGCCCCGGCTGCACTGTTCTCGCCGAAGGATGATGTCATCGTCTCGGTCAAGACAGATGGCGCCGCCAACAACGTCAATGTCGGTGCCAAGCTGACCTTCCAGGACGGCCAGGTGGCCGGCGAACAGACCGCGACCCTGAATGCCAGCGGCGCGGAGACCACCAACGTCACGTTCAAGAATGCAAAGGGCTGGCCGGCCGGCAAGTACCGCGCCGAGGTCACGGTCGATGGCAAGGCGGCTGGAACGCCGCAGGAGTTCGAGGTCAAGTAAGTCCTGCCGACTCTCTCCCGGCAGGACTCACGATGGACGCAGCCGCAAGGCTGCGTCCTTTTTTTATTGCCGGTGGCTGGCTTCATCCATGCATGGCGTGGATCCACTGAGGGCTGCGTTCGCGCAGATCCACGCCGTGCGGGGATGGATCACAGCGTTGCCGCCGTGCAGTACCGCCGCGTATGGCGCGGCTTTGCCCCGCGCGGCTGAAAACGCGACAATGCAGGGGTTTCCCCGCCGCGCGCCCACCCTGACGGCGACGGGGGAAAGCGACACGGTTGCACGTGGCCCGGCGCTGGCGCCGGCCTTCCCCTGAGCATTGCTACAGAGTCCAAGTCCCCCATGTCCAAGATCCTCTACACGCTGACCGACGAAGCACCGTTCCTCGCGACCCAGTCGCTGCTGCCGATCGTCGACGCCTATACCGCCACTGCCGGCATCGTGGTGGAAACCCGTGACATCTCGCTGTCCGGCCGCATCCTGTCGCAGTTCCCGGAACTGCTGTCCGACGCGCAGAAGGTCAGCGACGACCTGGCCGAGCTGGGCCAGCTGGCGACCACCCCGGACGCCAACATCATCAAGCTGCCGAACATCTCCGCCTCGGTGCCGCAGTTGAAGGCGGCCATCAAGGAACTGCAGGACCAGGGCTATCCGCTGCCGGATTACCCGGAAACCCCGGCCGACGACCAGCAGCGCGACTACAAGGCGCGCTACGACAAGGTCAAGGGCAGTGCGGTGAACCCGGTGCTGCGCGAAGGCAACTCCGACCGCCGTGCACCGCTGTCGGTGAAGAACTACGCGCGCAAGCACCCGCACCGCATGGGCGCCTGGGCGTCGGATTCGAAGTCGCACGTCGCGCACATGGCCGCCGGCGATTTCTACGGCAGCGAGAAGTCGGCCACCCTGGCCAACGCCGGTGCGCTGAAGATCACCTTCCACGGCAAGGACGGCAGCGCCGTCGTGCTGAAGGAAAAGACCACGGTCAAGGCCGGCGAGATCGTCGATGCCGCCGTCATGAGCCGCAAGGCGCTGGCCGCGTTCATCGGTGAGCAGATCGCCGATGCCAAGGCCCAGGGCGTGCTGTTCTCGCTGCACCTGAAGGCGACCATGATGAAGGTCTCCGACCCGATCATGTTCGGCGTGGCGGTCAACGAGTTCTACAAGGACGTGCTGGCCAAGCACGCCGACGTGCTCAAGCAGGCCGGTTTCGATGCCAACAACGGCATCGGTGACCTGGCCGCGCGCCTGCCGTCGCTGCCGGAAGCCACCCGCGCCGCGATCGAAGCGGACCTGGCCGCCGAGTACGCGCAGCGTCCGGGCGTGGCCATGGTCAATTCGGACAAGGGCATCACCAACCTGCACGTGCCGAGCGACGTGATCGTCGACGCCTCGATGCCGGCGATGATCCGCGACTCGGGCAAGATGTGGAACGCCGAAGGCAAGCTGCAGGACACCAAGGCGGTCATTCCGGACCGCTGCTACGCCGGCGTGTACCAGGCCGTCATCGACGACTGCAAGGCGCACGGCGCCTTCGACCCGGCCACCATGGGCTCGGTGCCGAACGTCGGCCTGATGGCGCAGAAGGCCGAAGAGTACGGTTCGCACGACAAGACCTTCCAGATTGCTGCCGACGGCGTGGTCAAGGTCACCGACGATGCCGGCAACGTGGTGTTCGAACACGCCGTGGAAGCGGGTGACATCTGGCGCATGTGCCAGACCAAGGACGCTCCGATCCAGGACTGGGTCAAGCTGGCCGTCGAACGCGCCCGCCTGAGCAGCACCCCGGCCGTGTTCTGGCTGGATGCCGCCCGCGCCCACGACGCGCAGGTCATCGCCAAGGTCGAGCAGTACCTGAAGAACCACGACACCACCGGCCTGGACATCCGCATCCTGCCGCCGGTGGAAGCCACCGCGTTCTCGCTGGACCGCATCCGCAAGGGCGAGGACACCATCTCGGTGACCGGCAACGTGCTGCGCGACTACCTGACCGACCTGTTCCCGATCATGGAGCTGGGCACCAGCGCCAAGATGCTGTCGATCGTGCCGCTGATGGCCGGTGGCGGCCTGTTCGAGACCGGCGCCGGTGGTTCGGCCCCGAAGCACGTGCAGCAGTTCGTCGAAGAGGACTACCTGCGCTGGGATTCGCTGGGTGAGTTCCTGGCCCTGGCCGCGTCGCTGGAACACCTGGGCAACCGCTACGACAACGCCGCCGCCCGCGTGCTGGCCAAGGCGCTGGACGAAGCCAACGGCCAGTTCCTGGACAACGACAAGTCGCCGTCGCGCAAGCTGGGTGGCATCGACAACCGTGGCAGCCACTTCTACATCGCGCTGTACTGGGCGCAGGCGCTGGCCGCACAGGACGAAGATGCGGCACTGAAGGCACGCTTCGCACCGCTGGCCAAGGCACTGACCGACAACGAGCAGAAGATCGTCGAAGAGCTGATCGCGGTGCAGGGCGAGGCCGTGGACATCGGCGGCTACTACCGCCCGGACGTCGCCAAGGCGAGCAAGGCGATGCGCCCGAGCGCGACCTTCAACGCCGCGCTGGAGCAGCTGCGCGGCTGATCCATCGCCGTTCGGTCGTGACACCGGAACCCGCGCTTCGGCGCGGGTTTCTTTTGGGCTCCGGGTCAGAACCCTTTTGCCATGCAAAAGGGATCTCACCCCATTCGACCCGCGTCCAGAACCGTGATTCCCGTCGGCTGTCGGAATGTCGTCAACGAGGCATGAAACTTGCCCGCGATGGCCGTCGCAGAACTGATCGGACACCGTCTGCAACCGCCCTCGATCTGAGCAGTCGATCACGACGGCTGCCGCTGGCGATGCCCTAGCCTTGGCGACGCGAGGCCACCGGGGAGGTGGCCGCACGGGGAACACGGATGGCACGCGTGCTGGTAGTGGGAACCGACATCCAGGGCGAGCAGGCCCTGCTGCAGCGGCTGCGCTTGGCATCGGCCCTGCCGGACGGCCAGATCCGCCGCAGCCAGGACCTGGACGATTGCGACCTGCTGGTCATCCGCGATACGCCGGCGCTGCGCAACGCGGCCCAGCGCATGCGCCAGCAGCGTCCGCGACTGCAGTGCTGGATCGAAGACATCTGCGGCCAGCTGCGTGATGGCGACGGGCACCAGGACGTGCTTGATGACAGTGCCATCGGTCGCGCGCTGCGTCGCATGCAGTTGGCAGTGGAGCCCTTGGCCATGCACGCACCCGCACCGATCCGCCTGGCTGATGGTGCGCATGCCATCACCCGTCTGCTGCGCGAGCGGCTGCCGCTGCGACAGGGCCAGGCCCTGTTGAGTGATGCGGGCGAGCCACTGCTGCTGATGGACCTTGAGCATGACCAGGCCGTGCTGCTGCAGGAACCGGCTACGGCCCTGGTGGAGCGTTTGGCCGATGCCTTCGAACGCCTGCAGCTGGATGCGCTGACACCCGCACGCCTGCATGGCCTGGCCGGTGAGCGGCCACGCCAGCCACTGCGGCCGCTGCTGTGGCAATGGGCGCAGCGCAGCCGCCATTGGCAGGCACTGGACGAACGCCTGCGCGGTGCTTCGGTAAAGCTGCTGCGCTGGCCCGACTTCCGTGTGCTGGGCCATGACCATGATGGCTTCCGCCTGTGCTCGCTGTTGCTCAAGCGCGCGTGCACGGTGGACGAGTGCGCGATGTTGCTTGATCTGCCGCCTGCGGCCGTGCGCGATTTCATCCATGCCGCTTACCTGTGCGGTTACGCGCAGCTGCAGGTAGCGCCGGCGGTACCGCTGCCGGAACGCGCTGCCGGCGCTGACAACGGCCTGCTCGCCCGCCTGTGGCGTCACCTGCGTGGGAGCGAGCGCAATGCGTGAGCACAAGGTGGTGGTGCTGGGCGGCATGGGCAGTGGCAAGTCGACCCTGGTGCGCAGCATCGCGGCCGGCGCGGTGGTCGACACCGACGTGGCCAACAGCGACCGCCTCGGTGCCGACAAGGCCTCCACCACCGTCGCCCTGGACTATGCAGATATCGACCTGCCCAATGGCGAGCGGCTGCGCCTGTATGGCACGCCGGGACAGCAGCGTTTCGATTTCCTCTGGCCGATCCTGCTGCAGGGCGCCCGCGGCGCCGTGCTGCTGCTGGATGCGCGGCGCGCCGGCGTGGTTGCCGAACTGGAGGATTATCTGCAGGTGTTGCGGCCGTTCGCATCGTCATTGGCGCTGGTAGTGGCCGTCACCCATCTCGACCAAGCACCGCACGCCGCGCTGGATGAGTGGCTCGCACGTGCGAGCCTCGATGATCAACCGCTGCCTTTGCTGGCAGTGGATGCCCGCGACCGCGAACAGGGATTGCTGCTGATGGATGTATTGATGGGCGAGATGGAAGCGCACGCACTGGTGGCCGCGCATGGCTGACGGACAGGTGGCGCTGTTGCCCGACGCCGGCCAGCGTGAGCGCCTGCAGCCCTTGCTGCGAGACCTGCAGCAGCGGGTGGAAGGCATACGCACGGTGGTGCTGGCCAGTGTGGATGGCTTCGCCCTGGTCAGTGCCGGTGCCGAAGGGCGCGGTGAACGCCTGGCAGCGATGACCAGCGCGATGCTGGCGCTGGCTGCAGCAGTGGGGCGCGAACTGGTGCTTGGGGATCTGCAGACGCTGATGCTGGAAGCCGCGGGCGGCAAGGTGCTGATGCTGGCGATCCAGGCCGAGGGACGCGCACCGCTGCTGCTGATGGCGGCTTGCGACCAGCGCAGCGTGATCGGCCAGGTGCTGTGGCAGAGCAGGGAATGTGGCCAGGCGATCCTGGCCGAACTCGGCGGATCGTGAGCCCGGCCGCAGGGGAACGAGGGGCTCGAACCAACATCGACAAGGGGTGCGACGTGGCTGGACTGAATGAATCGTTGAACGCACTGATGGGCATCGACGGCGCGCAGGCAGTGGCGCTGGTCGACTATGAAAGCGGCATGCTGCTGGGCGAAGCCGGTGCCGGCATGGACATGGAAGTGGCCGCCGCCGGCAACACCGAAGTGATCCGTGCCAAGATGAAGACCGCCGCATCGCTGAACCTCAACGACAGCATCGAGGACATCCTGATCTCGTTGGGCAAGGCGTACCACATCATGCGCCCGGTGGCGAAGAAGAAGGGCCTGTTCTTCTACATCGTGCTGGACCGTACCAGGTCCAACCTGGCATTGGCACGGCGCAAGGTGCAGGACGTGGAAGCCGAACTGGCGATCTGAGCCGGTAGTGCCGGCTGCTGGCCGGCAACTGCATC
Organism: Stenotrophomonas sp. YJH_SMC_58; assembly: GCF_059369635.1. Taxonomy (NCBI): domain Bacteria; kingdom Pseudomonadati; phylum Pseudomonadota; class Gammaproteobacteria; order Lysobacterales; family Lysobacteraceae; genus Stenotrophomonas; species Stenotrophomonas sp. YJH_SMC_58. The sequence continues at coordinate 58,420 of NZ_JCAFSW010000016.1, read as the reverse complement.
GACCCATAGACGGTCCAGGTGCTGCCGGCCAGCGGCCGGCACTACCTTCGCGCTCGACGGCATCGCACACGCCAGCGTATGGTGAAGCCGGTCCTCCCGGGTGAGCCATGCATGTCCAGTCCTGACATCGCTGCCGAGCTGGCACCGCGCATCGCGGTAGCCATCCGCGACGGTTTCGAGCAGTACCACGCCCGCTTTGTGGCGATCACCGCGCGGGCGCGGCAGCGCTTCGAGCAGCGCGACTGGGCCGGCGCCCGGCAGGATGCGGTCGAGCGCATCGCCCTGTACGACCTGTGCATCGCCGAGCAGATGGATGCGCTGCGCCGCCTTGCCGGTGACGCGATCGGCGAGCGCGCGCTGTGGTTGCGGGTGCACGCCCGCTACAGCACGCTGCTGCAGGGCCTGATCGACGCGGAGCTGTACAAGACCTTCTACAACACGTTGTCGCGACGCCTGTTCGCTACCCGCGGCGTGGACCCGGCGCTGGAGTTCATCGCCTTCGATGTCGAACCCTCCGATGCCATCACCCACCCGGTGGCGCGGCATACCTACGCGGTTTCGCCGACGCGGCCGGTGGAGGCGCTGCAGCGGGTGCTGGCCGACTATCGCTTCGATATCCCCTATGCGCACCAGCTGCGCTGCGCCGCGGCCATCGCGGTGCGCCTGCAGGATGACCTGGCCCACTGGGGCGATACGCCGGTACGCAGCATCGAGCTGCTCGACACGGTGTTCTACCGCGAGCGCCGCGCTTACCTGGTTGGCCGCGTGTTCGGCGAGCACCGGTTCTCGCCGTGCGTGATTGCCCTGGTGAACGACGAGCGTGGCCTGCGCGCCGATGCAGTGCTGACCCGGCGCCGGGACGTGGCCCACCTGTTCGGCGTGTCACGCAGCTATTTCCAGGCCAACCTGGCCACGGTCGGTGATGCGGTGGTGTTCCTGCGCAGTCTGCTGCCGGGCAAGCCCATCGATGAGATATACACCGTGCTGGGCCGCGCCAAGCAGGGCAAGACCGAGCGCTACCGCACCTTCTTCCGTCATTTCAACGAGCACCCGCAGGAGCGGCTGGTGCATGCAGAGGGCACGCCGGGCATGGTCATGGCGGTGTTCACCCTGCCCAGTTACCCGCTGGTGTTCAAGCTGATCCGCGACCGTTTCGCGTGGCCCAAGGCGATGTCGCGACAGCAGGTGGAAGAGAAGTACGCACTGGTGTTCAACCTCGATCGTGTCGGCCGCCTGCTCGACGCACAGCCCTATCGCCACCTGCGCTTTCCGCGCGACCGCTTCGCGCCGGCCTTGCTGGAAGAACTGCTGCAGCAGTGCGCGCAGAGCGTACGCATCGATGGCGATGAGGTCGAAGTCGCACTGTGCTATGTGCAGCGTCGTTTTCGTCCCTTGAATCTGTACCTGCGCGAGCAGGGCGCGGAGGCGGTGCGGGCGGCAGTGCTCGACTATGCGCAGGCGATCACCGACATGGCGCGCAACAACATCTTCCCCGGTGACATGCTGCCAAAGAATTTCGGCGTATCACGGCATGGCCGGGCCGTATTCTACGACTACGACGAGCTGTGCCTGGTCAGCGACTGCGTGTTCCGCGCCTGGCCGGAGCCGCGTACGCCGGAGGAAGCGATGTCCGATGAGCCATGGTTCCATGTCGGTCCGCGCGACGTGTTTCCCGAGCGCTTCGGCCCGTTCATGGGCCTGCCCGCTGCAGAGCTGGCAGCGGTGCGCGAGCACTACCGGCACCTGTTCGACCCGGGCTGGTGGCAGGGCCTGCAGGAACGCTTCGCCCGAGGTGACTATCCGGACACGCCGCCCTATGCTGGCGCGCACCGGTTGGCGTGAGCCAGCTGTCATGGGTGTTGGGACTGAGGTACTCTCGCCCTTCATCACCAAGGATCCGGCAATGATGCGTTCCCCATTGTTCCTCGCTCTCGCGTTGGCCGTCGGTGCCGGCGCTCCGCTGTTCGCCGGCGATGCCAGCGCGCAGACCACGCGCGCGGTGCGTGCCACCGCGGAGATGAGCATGGTGCTCTCTGGCCATATCGAGGTCACGCCCGAGGGCGCGGTCAGTTCGTTGGTACTGGACCAGAAGTCGATGCTGTCTCCGAGCATCGCGTCCTTCGTGGAGGGCACCATCGGTGGCTGGCGCTTCGAACCCACCCTGCGCGATGGCACGGCGGTGGCGGCACGTGCGCCATTGCGGGTGCGCCTGCGGGGCAAGGCCATGGCCGATGGTGGCTACGAAGTCAGCATGACCAGCGTCAACTTCAGCGAGTACGATGAGAAAGCCACAGATTCGGTGACCCAAGGTCGCATGGCGCCCCCGCGTTATCCGGAAGAGGTCTATCGGAGCGGCGGCCAAGGCGAAGTACTGCTGGTGGTCAGGATCGCGCGTGACGGCACGGTGGCCGATGTCGTTGCCGAGCAGGTGAACATGACCGTGGTCGGACGCGAGCGCACCCTTGCCAAGATGCGCGAAATCCTGGCCAGGGCCGCCGTCAGCAGTGCCCGCAAGTGGACGTTCAACCCACCGACCACCGGCGAAGCCAGCACCCGCGACAGCTGGACGGTACGCATACCGGTCAATTTCGGCCTGAACGATGATCCCAATGGAGCGGAGCGCTATGGCCGCTGGCGTGCCTTCATCCCGGGCCCACGGCAGGCCGTGCCGTGGCGGAAGGCAGATGCGATCGAGCAGGCCGGCAGCGACCTGCTGCCCGAGGGCGGCATCTACATGGTCGACGGCGCCAAGCGCGGCCTGCGCCTGCTGACGCCGCTGGAGCAGGGCTGACGATCACTGCGGAGCCGGCCAGCCCGGCTCCGCGTCAATCGGCGTAGGGGTAGACCACCACCCGGTTGCGGCCCTGCTCCTTGGCCAGGTACAGCGCCTTGTCGGCCAGCCGCAGCGCCTGCTCGGCATCGACATGGAAGCTGGGGAAGTGGGCCACGCCCAGCGAGACGGTGATGGTGCCGACCGGTTCAAACGGATGGTCGGCAATGTGCTGGCGCAGACGCTCGCCAGCCTGTCGCGCTGACTCGGCGCTGATGCCCGGCAACAGCAGCAGGAACTCCTCGCCGCCGGCGCGGCAGAGGATGTCGCTGTCGCGCGAGTAGCGGCGCATCTGGTTGGCGATGTGGACGATGGCAGCGTCGCCGACGTCATGGCCGTGGTTGTCATTGATCGATTTGAAGCGATCGATGTCCAGCGCCAGGATCGCGAACGGGATGCCCTGTATCTGCAGGGCATCCAGCGCCTGCTGCAGGCCGCGGCGGTTGAGAAGACTGGTCAGCGGATCGGTGCGGCTGGCGCGGTTGAGCGTGCCGATGCGGTCCTGCAGCGCATTGAAGCTGTGCAGTACCGCCTGCTTGAGCTGGGCGACCTCGAAGTACCACGCGCGGATGCCGCTGACGTGGCTGATCGCATTGCCGGTGTCTTCGCCGCCCTGCACGTTGCGTGCGAGCTGCCACAGCGGCATCGAGATGCGACGGGCGAACCACCAGGTGATCAGCAGCGACAGCAGGCCCAGCGGGATTGCGTTCCAGATTACCGCAGTCATCAACCGCGACAGCGGCTGCAGCGTGGCCTCGGTCGGGCGCTGGGCGATGATGCCCCAGCCGGTGGCCGCCACCGGCGCATAGCCGGCCAGCATCGACACGCCCAGGTTGTTGCGCACCTGCTGCGCGCCACGCTCGCCGCGCACCACGGCCTTTACTGCGGGGTTGCCGACCACGTAGTCGCCCACCCGCTTGCCATCGGCGTGGTACAGCAGGCGGCCATGGCGATCGACCACGTACAGGTAGGAACCATCACGGTAGTAGTGCTTGCCCAGCAGCGTGTGCAGTGCGCTGCGCTGGCGCAGGTACAGGGTGCCGCTGACGTAACCACGGTAGTGGCCCTGGCGATCGAAGATCGGGTGCGACAGCGAGACCAGCAGCTTGCCGGTGGCCGACTGGTACGGGTCGCTGATCATCGGCTGGCGCGCGGCCAGCGCGGCATTGTTGCCGACGCTGTGCAGCACTTCGCCCTGCAGCTGCAGGGTCTGCGGCGAGGTGGCGATCACCAGGCCGTCGGCATCCACCACCAGCGAAGAGTTGAAGCTGTTGGTCTGCAGCTGCAGGCGGCTGGCTTCGTCCTGGGCCTGTGCCGGGTCGAGGTTGCCCTGGCCGAGCCGCGTGGCGGCGTAGGCCAGTTCCTGCTGGGCAGCCAGCAGGAAGTTCTGGGTCGTTTCGGCCAGTTTGGTGGCGTAGACGCGGTTGGCCTCCAGGGTGTTGCCGACCAGCTGGTCGCGCTGCACCCGGTAGCTGGCCAGCAGGGTGTTGGCCAGCGCGATGATGGCGCTGAGCAGGGCCAGGGCGAGGATCAGCTTGCCCAGGTTGAGGCGGGGAGACAGCGTTCGCATGCGTCGACGGATCCGGCAGGAGGCTGGACCCGACCGGTTCTCCGGAAGGGGCGACAGCGGGAATCGGTGGCCAGGCCCTCGAGGCCGGGCAGGGCATCGGGCGGATTATCGCCAAAACCGGGCGGCGGTGAAGTGAAGTGGGTCGCCCTGCAGGTAAAAAAAAACCTGCCGCAGCGAGCGGCAGGTTCTTTTCGATGCAATGCCGTGGATCAGCGCTTCATCGAACCGAAGAACTCGTCGTTGGACTTGGTGTTCTTCATCTTGTCCAGCAGGAACTCCATCGCGGCCATTTCATCCATCGGATGCAGCAGCTTGCGCAGGATCCAGATCTTCTGCAGCAGTTCCGGCTCGATCAGCAGGTCTTCGCGGCGGGTGCCGGAACGGTTGATGTCGATGGCCGGGAACACGCGCTTTTCAGCGATGCGACGGCTCAGGTGCACTTCGCTGTTGCCGGTGCCCTTGAACTCTTCGTAGATCACCTCGTCCATCTTTGAGCCGGTGTCGACCAGCGCGGTGGCGATGATGGTCAGGCTGCCGCCTTCTTCCACGTTGCGCGCGGCACCGAAGAAGCGCTTCGGGCGGTGCAGGGCGTTGGCGTCCACGCCACCGGTCAGCACCTTGCCCGAGCTCGGCACCACGTTGTTGTAGGCGCGGGCCAGGCGGGTGATCGAGTCGAGCAGGATCACCACGTCCTTCTTGTGCTCGACCAGGCGCTTGGCGCGCTCGATGACCATTTCGGCCACCTGCACGTGGCGCGCGGCCGGTTCGTCGAAGGTCGAGCTGATGACCTCGCCGCGCACGGTGCGCTGCATTTCGGTCACTTCTTCCGGGCGCTCGTCGATCAGCAGCACGATCAGGTGCACGTCCGGGTGGTTGGTGGTGATGGCGGTGGCGACCTGCTGCATCATCATGGTCTTGCCGGCCTTCGGCTGCGACACGATGAGCGAGCGCTGGCCCTTGCCCTGCGGCGCCATCAGGTCGAGGATGCGGCCGGTGATGTCTTCCGACGAACCGTTGCCGCGCTCCAGGGTGAAGCGGCGGCGCGGGAACAGGGCGGTCAGGTTCTCGAACAGCACCTTGTTCTTCGACGCTTCGATCGGCTCGCCGTTGATGGTGTCGACGATGTTCAGCGCGAAGTAGCGCTCGCCGTCCTTCGGGAAGCGGATGCGGCCGGAGATATGGTCGCCGGTGCGCAGGTTGAAGCGGCGGATCTGGCTGGGCGAGATGTAGGTGTCGTCCGGGCCGGCCAGGTAGCTGGCTTCGGCCGCGCGCAGGAAGCCGAAGCCGTCCGGCAGGATTTCCAGCACGCCGTCGGCGGCGACGCCGTCACCATGGCGGGTCAGCACCTTCAGCAGGGCGAAGATCACATCCTGCTTGCGGGCGCGTGCCACGCCTTCGGAGATCTGCAGCTGCTCGGCGATTTCCAGCAGCTTCTGTGCCGGCATGCGCTTGAGGTCGCTCAGCGAATAGACCGGGAAACCTTCCGGCACGTTGGCGTGCGGACGCGGCACGAAGGGCTGCTGCTCGCCGCCGTCGTTGGGCATGCCGTCGTCGCGGAAGCGGTTGTTGTTGCGGTCACGGTCGCGGCGGTTGCGGAAGCGGTCACGGCGGTTGCCCTGGCCTTGCCCCTGGCCCTGCTGGCCGTTCTGGTTGTACGGGTTCTGGCCCTGGTTCTGGCCACCGCCCTGGTGGTTCTGCTGCCGCGGCTGGCCGGATTCGCGACCCTCACCACCTTCGCCACCGCCACTGCTGGCAGGGGCCTCGGCGGCGGGCGCGCTCGGTGCGGGGGCGGGGGCCGGTGCCTCGGGCGCGGCGGCCAGCGGCAGGGTCGGCTGCGCCGGAGCGGCGCTGGTTTCGGCGGCTGCCGGGGCGGCGGCCTTGCTCACGCGGGGCTTGCGCACGCGCTTTTCGGCGGGCGCATCGGCGCTGCCGGTTTCGGAAGTGTTATCGGACAAGAGCGTTATTCCTCGCTTGAAGGTGCGAGCGCCCGGCTGGGGCGGCGAACGTTGGGAATGGGTCTGGAAGAAACTGCGTCCAGAGGGTGCGGCACGCGAACGCGGCCGGATGTGCCGACACTATCATCGGCCTGCGGCGCCGTGCAAGGGCTGCCGGGAACAGCATTCATCATGGACGCAGGGCGTCCGCCGGCAGCCGCGGGTGGCGGCTGCCGGAAAACAGCAGGATCAGGCCAGGGCCTTGTCCAGCAGGCCGGCCAGCTGGGCCTTGCCCACCGCACCGATCTGCTCGCCGACCTTCTCGCCGTCCTTGAACACGACCAGGTACGGGATCGAACGCACGTGGTACTTGGCGGCCAGCGCACGATTGTGGTCGACGTTGACCTTGGCGATCTTGGCGCGGCCCTGGTAGGCATCGGCCAGTTCGTCCAGCGCCGGGGCGATCATCTTGCACGGGCCACACCATTCGGCCCAGAAATCGACCAGCACCGGTTCCTTGGAATTCAGCACTGCGCTATCAAAGTCGGCGTCGCCGACATGTACAACCTTGTCGCTCATCTTGGTTTCTCGTCTTGGATTGCACCCGGCCATGCCGGAGGTGGGTGAACTGGGCCATGCCCGGTGGCGCGACCCTCGTCGTTGCCTCGCGGCGCACTGCCGCGGTGCGTTCGGCGGGATGCCTGGACGCTCACGGCCGGCAGTGTACCCCTATCGCAGGGCGGGGACAGGCGCCGGCTGGAACCCAGCGTATCGTGATCGCTTCGAAGCCCGGTATGTGTCGGATTTCACTGTCTTCCCGAAGATGGGGATGGCAGCGGGCGACACCAGCGGGACCGGCGGGGTCGTTCAAGTCCCGTGTGGCTGGATGAAGGCGCGCCGTCTCTCCAGCTGGTGAGACAGGGCATTCCGGTTTGCCGGCCCGAGTGCGTTAAACTGGGCCATTGTGCGGCGCGCGGACCGGGTGGTCCCAGCCTGCCAACCCGCCGCAGGGGCCGCAGTTTGCGACGGTGCCCCTAGACGATGAAGTGCCAGCCGCCCCACGGGCCGGCGGCCATACCAAGACGGACTCATGAGCGACAAACCGCTGACCGATTTGACCTTTTCCTCCTTCGAGCTGCACCCGGCCCTGCAGGCCGGCCTTGAAGGAGCCGGATTCACCCGCTGCACCCCGATCCAGGCGCTGACCCTGCCGGTCGCGCTGCCCGGCGGTGATGTCGCCGGCCAGGCCCAGACCGGCACCGGCAAGACCCTGGCCTTCCTGGTCGCTGTCGTGAACCGCCTGCTGACGCGTCCGGCGCTGGCCGATCGCAAGCCGGAAGATCCGCGTGCGCTGATCCTCGCCCCGACCCGCGAGCTGGCCATCCAGATCCACAAGGATGCGGTGAAGTTCGGTTCCGACCTGGGCCTGCGCTTCGCCCTGGTCTACGGCGGCGTGGATTACGACAAGCAGCGCGAGCTGCTGCAGCAGGGCGTGGACGTGATCATCGCCACCCCGGGCCGCCTGATCGACTACGTCAAGCAGCACAAGGTGGTGTCGCTGCACGCCTGCGAGATCTGCGTGCTGGACGAAGCCGACCGTATGTTCGACCTGGGCTTCATCAAGGACATCCGCTTCCTGCTGCGCCGCATGCCGGAGCGCACCACCCGCCAGACCCTGCTGTTCAGTGCCACCCTCAGCCACCGCGTGCTGGAGCTGGCCTACGAGCACATGAACGAGCCGCAGAAGCTGGTGGTCGAAGCCGAGACCATCACCGCCGCGCGCGTGCGCCAGCGCATCTACTTCCCGGCCGACGACGAGAAGATCCCGCTGCTGCTGGGCCTGCTGTCGCGCAGCGAAGGCGCGCGCACCATGGTCTTCGTCAACACCAAGGTGTTCGTCGAGCGCGTGGCGCGTTCGCTGGAAAAGGCCGGCTACCGTGTCGGCGTGCTGTCCGGTGATGTGCCGCAGAAGAAGCGCGAGAGCCTGCTCAACCGCTTCCAGAAGGGCCAGCTGGAAATCCTGGTGGCCACCGACGTGGCTGCGCGCGGCCTGCACATCGACGGCATCAAGTACGTCTACAACTACGACCTGCCGTTCGACGCCGAAGACTACGTGCATCGCATCGGCCGCACCGCGCGCCTGGGTGAAGAGGGCGACGCCATCAGCTTCGCCTGCGAGCGCTACGCCATGGGCCTGCCGGACATCGAGGCCTATATCGAGCAGAAGATTCCGTCCGAGCCGGTCACCAAGGAACTGCTGACCCCGCTGCCGCGCCCCGAACGCCCGGCTCCGGCTGCAGGCGAGGAAGGCGAGGACAACGAAAGCGTCGGCCAGATCTTCCGCGAAGCACGCGAAGCCCGTGCCGCCGAGGAAGAGCGTCGGGGCGGTGGCCGCAGTGGCGGCCGTTCCGGTGGTGGTGGTGGCCGTGGTGGCCGTGACGGTGAGCGCAGCGGCGAACGCCGTTCGCGTGGCCCGCGCAAGCCACGCGCGGAAGGCGAGCAGGGCGCTGCCGCGCCGGCCGCCGGTGCCGAAGGCGCCGCTGCCCAGGCCCCGCGTCCGCCGCGCCCGCCGCGCGCCGAAGGCGCACCGGAAGGTGCTGCGGACGGCGAGCACAAGCCGCGCAAGCGCCGCCGCCGTCGCCACGGTCGTCCGGTCGAAGGTGCCGAGGGCGTGCAGAACGCCGCCGGCAATGGCGCCAGCCCGGTCACGCCGGTGCAGGTGGTGGCCAAGCCGGTGCGCACGGCTGCTGATACCGGCGATTCGTTCCTGACCCGCATCGGCCGCAAGATCCGCCGGATGCTGTCGGGCAGCTGATCGGCGCTGCCGATCAGCGGGTAGCACCCGACCGTTGGTCGGGTGGCTTCAAGGGCGTGCCGGCCAACGGTCGGCACCCACCCTGGCCGGCAGCTGTGTGGGTTGCCGGCCAGCGGCCGGCACTACCGATCGTGTGACCGTCTCCACGACGTCGCGCCGGTCCTGCATAATCGGGGCATGAGTGTCCTGCGCTTCGACAATGTCAGCAAACAGTACGCCGGTGGCCACGAGGCACTGACCGATGTCAGCTTCGAGGTCGCGCCGGGCGAGATGCTGTTCGTCACCGGCCATTCCGGTGCGGGCAAAAGCACCCTGCTCAAGTTGATCCACCTGGACGAGCGGCCCAGCCGTGGCGCGGTGGTGTTCGACGAGCGCAACCTGCTGAAGGTGCGTGGCGGCGATGTGCCCCGCCACCGTCGCGCGGTGGGTGCGGTCTACCAGGACCACCGCCTGCTGATGGACCGCTCGATCGCCGAGAACGTGGCGCTGCCGCTGATCCTGCGCGGCACCCGCCGTGGCGACATCAGCAAGCGCGTGCGCTCGGTGCTGGAACGGATGGGCCTGGGCCACCGCGAGAAGGCGCTGCCCTCGCAGCTGTCGGCCGGTGAGCAGCAGCGCGTCGGCATCGCCCGCGCCATCGTCGGTGAGCCCAAGCTGCTGGTGGCCGATGAACCGACCGGCAACCTCGACCCGACCCTGGCGGCGGAGATCATGGCTCTGTTCGCCGAGCTGCCCGCGCGCGGCACCAGCGTGCTGGTGGTCAGCCACGACCTGCCGCTGCTGCGCCGCATGCGCAAGCGCGTGCTGATCCTCGACCACGGCCGGCTGGTGGATGACATCTCGCCGCAGGATCTGGCGGAGTAACCCATGGCGAAGAACGAAAACAGCGAAGCCGCCGCCCCCTCGCGCGTGGGCGTCTGGTTCCAGCACCACGCGCACAGCGTGGTGTTCAGCCTCGGCCGTGCCTGCCGCAAACCGTGGGCGACCCTGCTGACGGTGATGGTCATGGCGCTGGCGCTGGCCCTGCCGCTGGGCCTGTCGATCGCGCTGGACAACCTCAAGCAGTTCGCCGGCAGCGTGCAGCAGTCGCGCGACATCAATGTGTTCCTGAAGGGCAACGTCGATGGCCCCGGCGCGCTGCGCCTGGCCGGCCAGCTGCGCGACCGCGACGACGTGGCCGAAGTGAACGTGCGCACGCCCGAGCAGGGCCTGCAGGAACTGCGCGACGCCGGCCTCGGCGAGGCGATCGACGCACTCAATGACAACCCGCTGCCCTCGCTGCTGGTGATCACCCCCGGCCAGGGCAAGGACGACGCGCGCCTGGCACGCGCGCTGGAGAGCCTGCCCGAGGCCGACCTGGTGCAGCACGATGCACTGTGGCGCCAGCGCCTGGATGCCTGGCTGGCGTTCGGCGCGCGGCTGGTGCAGGTGCTGTCGGTCCTGCTCGGCGTCGGTGCCGCGCTGGTGGTCGGCAACACCGTGCGCCTGGACATCCAGGCCCGCCGCGAAGAGATCGGCGTGCTGCAGCTGCTCGGCGCCAGTGATGGCTTCATCCGCCGCCCGTTCCTGTACCTGGGTGCGTGGTATGGCCTGGGCGCCGGCGCGGTTGCGCTGGCGCTGATCGGCGCCGCCGGTGCCGCGCTGCGCGTACCGCTGGCCGAACTCTCGCGCAGTTACGGCAGCCCGTTCGTGCTGCACGGCCTGGACCTGCTGCACGGGGGCCTGGTCCTGCTCGGCACGCTGCTGCTGGGCTGGCTGGGTGCGTGGCTGGTCACCGGCCACTTCCTGCGCCAGACCCGACCGACCGACACCTGAGACCGGCATGCAACCGCAAGCGCTGAAGCACCTTGAAGGGCCCGCGACGCGGGTGATGGTGGTCGATGGCTCGAAGCTGGTCCGCAAGCTGATCGCCGACGTCCTGCAGCGCGACCTGCCAGGCGTGGAGGTGATCGGCTGCGACAGCATCGAGGATGCGCAGCAGGCGCTGGCGCAGGGCCCGGTGGACCTGGTGACCACCTCGCTGACCCTGCGTGATGGCGACGGCCTGGCGCTGGCGCGGATGGTCCGCGAAGCGGCCGGCCAGGCCTACGTGCCGGTGATCGTGGTGTCCGGCGATGCCCAGCAGCATCTGGAGCAGCGTCGCTTCACCGAGTACGTCACCGACTATTTCGACAAGGCGCTGGGCCACGAGGCGCTGGCGACCTTCATCCGCGGCTATGTGCAGCCGCAGACCATTCCCGGCGCGACCATCCTCTACATCGAGGACAGCCGCGTGGTGGCCGAGGCCACCAAGCGCATGCTCGAGCGCCAGCAGTTGAACGTGCTGCACGTGGTCAGCGCCGAAGAGGCGTTCACCCTGCTCACCGCCGAGTCGCTGGGCCGCAGCCGCCATCGCATCGACCTGGTGCTGACCGACGTCACCCTGAAGGGGGAACTGAGCGGCCGCGACGTGGTGCAGCGCGTGCGCGTGGACTTCGGTTACGGCAAGCGCCGCATGCCGGTGCTGGTGATGACCGGCGACGGCAACCCGCACAACCAGACCGGGCTGCTGCAGTCCGGCGCCAACGACCTGGTACTCAAGCCGATCGAAGAACGGCTGCTGGTCACCAAGGTGCTGTTCCAGCTGCGCCTGGCCCGGTTGAACGATGGACCCCTGATTCGATGAAGTGGTGCAATGATTGATGAAGTAGCGGACACCCCGACGATCCAGCTGGAACCGAGCTGGAAGCAGCATGTCGGCGATTACCTCCTGCAGCCGCAGATGCGCGAGCTGTCCAGCTTCCTGCGCCAGCGCAAGGCCAGTGGCGCAGCGGTATTCCCGCCCGGCCCGCAGATCTTCGCCGCATTCGACGCCACGCCATTTGAGCAGGTGAAGGTGGTGATCCTCGGCCAGGACCCGTACCACGGCCGTGGCCAGGCGCATGGCCTGAGTTTCTCGGTGCCGCCGGGCGTGCCGGTGCCGCCGTCGCTGCTGAACATCTACAAGGAGATCGAAAGCGATCTCGGTATCCCGCGCCCGGAACACGGCTGCCTGATCCCGTGGGCGCAACGCGGCGTGCTGCTGCTCAATGCCGTGCTGACGGTGGAGGAGGGCAAGGCCGGCGCACACCAGGGCCGTGGCTGGGAAGGTTTCACCGATCACGTGGTGGACGTGCTCAACCGCGAACGCGAAGGCTTGGTGTTCATGCTCTGGGGTGCCTACGCGCAGCAGAAGGGCAAGGTCATTGATACCCGTCGCCATCGCGTTCTGAAGGCCCCGCATCCGTCGCCGCTGTCGGCCCATCGTGGCTTCCTCGGCTGCCGCCATTTCTCGATGGCCAACGAGTACCTGCAGCGTCGCGGCCAGGCCCCGATCGACTGGTCGCTGCCGCCGCGCTCGGTGCTCTGAGCGCCGGCTGGCGGCCGGGCCTGAACGCCGGACAACGTTCCCTGGCCTGAATGGGCCTCCAGAACGGCCCGTTCAGCTCCGCTTGACCGGAATCGGCCGGCTTCCGGCAGGTAATTGCTTGAATTCCAAGGGATTGTGAATCCCGAAAAGCGCGCTCGCCACTGTCATCAAATCGCGCTACGGTAGGGCTCTGTTTGGGACCAGTGTTGCATCAATAGGATGCTGGAACTTTTTCCTCCTTTAGCAGTCCAAATCCCGGACTGCTAAGATGGGTGCCTATGAGCCAGAACACCTCTACTGCCCTTGTGGCAAACAATCTCCCGATTCCCAGTGCGCTCGGTTCGCTGGACGCCTACATCGGTGCCGTGCACCAGATCCCGGTGCTGTCGGTCGATGACGAACAGGACCTGGCCCGTCGCTTCCGCGACGGCAACGATCTGGACGCCGCCCGCGAGCTGGTGCATTCGCACCTGCGCTTCGTGGTGCACGTGGCCCGCGGTTACAACGGCTACGGCCTTGCCCTGGGCGATCTGATCCAGGAAGGCAACATCGGCCTGATGAAGGCGGTCAAGCGTTTCGACCCGGACATGGGCGTGCGCCTGGTCTCCTTCGCCGTGCACTGGATCCGTGCAGAGATGCACGAGTTCATCCTGAAGAACTGGCGCATCGTCAAGGTCGCCACCACCAAGGCGCAGCGCAAGCTGTTCTTCAACCTGCGCAAGTCGAAGACGCGTCTGGGCTGGATGAACGCGGCGGAAGTGAGCGCGGTGGCCAAGGACCTGAACGTGTCCGAGCGCGAAGTCATGGAAATGGAGTCGCGCCTGTCCGGCCGCGATATCGGTTTCGACGCGCCGACCGACGAGGACAACGAACACGCACCGCCGTCGCCGGCTGCGTTCCTGGTTGCCGATGACGAAGACCCGTCGATGGCCTACGAGCGCGAGGACAGCGAAGACAACCAGATGCAGCTGCTGCGCGAAGGCCTGGCCGAACTGGATGCCCGCTCGCGCGACATCATCCGCCGTCGCTGGCTGGACGCCGACAGCAAGGTGACGCTGCAGGAGCTGGCCGACGAGTACGGCGTGTCGGCCGAGCGCATCCGCCAGGTTGAGGCGAACGCGCTGAAGAAGATGAAGGCGCTGTTCACCGCGTAAGCGGGAAGGCGTTGGAATGAAGAAAGGCCCGGCGGTGATGCCGGGCCTTTTTGTTTTTGGAGCGCATCCACGCATGGCGTGGATCAATCCTGACGCCAGGGCGGCAGCTGCGCCGACCGGAGCATGCGCTGGACGCTGATTTTCACGCCGTACCACTCGGTGGCACGGTATGATCATGTCACGTGTCTTCCGCACTCGAAGCTTCAACCGCAGTACACGACGTTCTTCACTGACCGATAGAGCCTTGTGCCGCGCGGTGGTGGAAATGCGTCAAGGACTGATTGATGCAGACATAGGGGGCGGCCTTCTCAAAAAGCGAGTTGCGCTGCCGGGCCACGGAAAGCGCGGTAGCGCCCGCGTTATTGTCGCAACCAAGGTGGGGCGCTACTGGTTCTTTCTCTTCTGCTACGAGAAGAGCGCGCGCGCGACCATCAATAGTGCGGAACGGGATGCCCTTCAGCTGTATGCGTCTGAGTTCTTGGGAATGAGCCCTGCACAGTTGGACAGGGCAGTTATCTGCGGAGAACTGCAGGAGATTTGCCATGACAAAGACGGTTGAACATAGACGTGCAAAGAGTGCGATCCTCGATGCGGTGCATGAAGGCGCGGCGGGCCTTTACGCCAGCGGCTTCATCGACAAGCGGCGCATGAGCATGTATGAGGCGCTTTGTCTGGAGCCTGTGCCCGAATACAGCAGCGCCCAGATCCGTGCACTTCGCACGTCGCTGGAACTTAGCCAGCCGGTGTTCGCAGGTGTGCTCAACACCAGCGTTTCGACGGTCCGTAGCTGGGAACAGGGCGAGAAGAAGCCGAGCGGGCCGTCGCTGAAGCTTTTGAACCTGATTGATCGGAAGGGTCTCGAAGCAGTCCTGTAAAGCAAAGGCCCGGCAATGCCGGGCCTTTGCTTTACCGTGGTATTCAATCCGCGCCATGCATGGAAGCGGGGGGGGGCCTCACCCCTCGCGTGCGATCGCGCGCCAGCCGATGTCGTTGCGGTGGAACTCGTTGGCCCAGGTCACCTTTGCCACGCCGGCATAGGCATTGGCCTGCGCGTCGCGCACGCTGTCGCCCAGTGCGGCCACGCACAGCACGCGACCGCCGGCACTGACCACGTGGCCCTGCGCATCCAATGCCGTACCGGCATGGAACACCTTGGCACTGGCCGGCACGTCGTCCAGGCCGGAAATCACGTCACCGGTGATCGGCGCTTCCGGGTACGGCCTGGCCGCCAGCACCACGCCCAGCGACGGGCGCGCATCCCACTGCGCTTCGACCTGGTCCAGGCGGCCATCGATGGCGGCTTCCACCAGCTCGACCAGGTCCGACTGCAGGCGCAGCATCACCGGCTGCGTTTCCGGGTCGCCAAAGCGCACGTTGAATTCGATCACCTTCGGCGCGCCGCTGGCGTCGATCATCAGGCCCGCGTAGAGGAAGCCGGTGAACGGGATGCCGTCGGCGATCATGCCCTGCACGGTGGGGTTCACCACCTCGCGCATCACCCGCGCATGCACCTCCGGCGTCACCACCGGGGCTGGCGAATAGGCGCCCATGCCGCCGGTGTTCGGGCCGGTATCGCCGTCGCCGACGCGCTTGTGGTCCTGCGAGGTGGCCATCGGCAGCGCATGCACGCCGTCCACCATCGAAATGAAGCTGGCTTCCTCGCCGTCGAGGAACTCCTCGATGACCACGCGCGCACCGGCATCGCCGAACGCGTTGCCCGAGAGCATGTCACGTACCGCGTCCTCGGCTTCGGCCAGGGTCATCGCCACGATCACGCCCTTGCCGGCGGCCAGGCCATCGGCCTTGACCACGATCGGCGCGCCTTTCTCGCGGATGTAGGCCAGGGCGGCGTCCACGTCGGTGTGCACGGCGTAGAACGCGGTGGGGATGTTGTGGCGGGCCAGGAAGTCCTTGGCGTAGGCCTTGCTGCCTTCCAGCTGCGCGGCGGCGGCGGTCGGCCCGAAGATGCGCAGGCCGGCGGCGCGGAAGCGGTCGACCACGCCAGCCACCAGCGGTACTTCAGGGCCGACCACGGTCAGTGCCACGCCTTCAGCCTGGGCCAGCGCCAGCAGACCGTCGATATCGGTGACTTTCACCGCCACGTTGCGGCACTTGTCTTCGCTGGCGGTGCCGGCGTTGCCGGGTGCCACGATCACTTCGGTGACACGGGAGGACTGGGCCAGCTTCCATGCCAGGGCGTGTTCGCGGCCGCCAGAGCCGATGACGAGGATCTTCATGGGACAGGGTTCTCGGGTACGGAAGAGAAAAGCCGGGCAGGGCCCGGCTTCGTGATGCGGATCAGTGGCGGAAGTGGCGCACGCCGGTGAACACCATCGCCAGGCCATGTTCGTCGGCGGCGGCGATCACTTCGGCATCGCGCATCGAACCGCCCGGCTGGATGACCGCCTTGATGCCGGCGGCAGCAGCGGCGTCGATGCCGTCGCGGAACGGGAAGAACGCATCGGAAGCCATCACCGAACCCTCGACCACCAGGTTCGCATCGGCGGCCTTGATGCCGGCGATGCGGGCCGAGTACACGCGGCTCATCTGGCCGGCGCCCACGCCAATCGTACGGTTGTCCTTGGCGTACACAATCGCGTTGGACTTCACGAACTTGGCCACCTTCCAGGCGAACAGCAGGTCGGTGAACTGCTTGTCGGTCGGCGCCAGCTTGCTGACCACCTTCAGCTCGTCGCGGGTCATGCCGCGGTTGTCCGAGGACTGCAGCAGCAGGCCCGAGCCGACGCGCTTGCTGTCGAAGTTGTTCAGGCCATCACCATGCGGGATGCGCAGCACGCGCACGTTGGCCTTCTTCTGCGCGTATTCCAGCGCGGCCGGCTCGTAGTCCGGGGCAATCAGCACTTCCACGAACTGGCGGTCCAGGATCACCTTGGCAGTGGCAGCGTCGAGCGGCTTGTTGAAGGCGATGATGCCGCCGAAGGCGCTGGTCGGGTCGGTGGCGTAGGCCAGCTCGTAGGCATCGCCGTTGCCGGCACCCACCGCCACGCCGCACGGATTGGCGTGCTTGACGATCACGCAGGCCGGTGCATCGAACTGGCGCACGCATTCCCACGCCGCGTCGGCATCGGCCAGGTTGTTGTAGCTCAGTTCCTTGCCCTGCAGCTGCTGGAACGTGGCCAGCGTGCCCGGCACCGGGTGCAGGTCGCGGTAGAAGGCGCCGCTCTGGTGCGGGTTCTCGCCGTAGCGCAGGTCCATCATCTTCACGAAGGTGGAGTTCATCTGTGCCGGGTACTCGGCACGCACCGGCACGGCGGCGTCGGTGGCGGTGACCGCCGACAGGTAGTTGCTGATCGCCGCGTCGTATTGGGCGACGCGGTTGAACGCGGCCACCGAGAACGCGAAGCGGGTGGCGGCCGTCAGCTGGCCGTTGTTGGCCGCCAGCGAGGCCAGCAGTTCGGCGTACTGCGACGGGTCGGTGGCCACTGCCACGCGGGCGAAGTTCTTGGCCGCCGAACGCAGCATGGCCGGGCCGCCGATGTCGATGTTCTCGACCGCGTCGGCCAGCGTGCAGTCGGCCTTGGCGGTGACCGATTCGAACGGGTACAGGTTCAGCACCAGCAGGTCGATGGCACCGATGCCGTGCTCAGCCATCACCGCATCATCCAGGCCCGAACGGCCCAGCAGGCCGCCGTGCACCATCGGGTGCAGGGTCTTGACCCGGCCGTCCATCATTTCGGGGAAGCCGGTGACGTCGGCCACGTCCTTCACGGCCAGGCCCGCATCGCGGATCGCCTTGGCGGTGCCGCCGGTGGACAGCAGCTCCACGCCGCGTGCCGCCAGCGCAGTGGCCAGCTCGACCAGACCGGTCTTGTCGGAAACGGAGAGGAGGGCCCGGCGGACGGGCAACAGATCAGCAGTCATGGGACAGAATCGGCAGCGGAGCGGGGCCGATATTGTAGGCGGTGGGGGCCGGTGGCGGGCGCTGGAAGGGGTAATTTGCCGTGGCGATCGACGCAAGGCCGGGTCGGGCACACCGATCCGGCCCGATCCGGGGGCTGGCCTGCGGACCAGAGCAGGGTTGCCGGAATCTGCCAACGATGGGGTAGGCTGTGCCCGCACTGCCAAGGATCAGCGGGTACGGATCATGTCGATCTATGCATTGAAGGGACGTTTCCAGGACCTGTTGCGTCCGGCCGTACGCGGCCTGTACCGCAGGGGGATCACCGCCAACACGGTGACCATGGCCGCTGCCGTGGTCTCGCTGCTGGTGGCTGCGGCCGTGTGGTGCTGCGCGCCGGCGCAGCCCCTGCTGTACCTGCTGCTGCCACTGTGGATGCTGCTGCGCATGGCGCTCAACGCCGTGGACGGCATGCTGGCCCGCGAGTTCGGCCAGCAGTCGCGGCTGGGCGCCTATCTGAACGAGCTGTGCGATGTGGTTGCCGATGCGGCGCTGTACCTGAGCCTGCTCAGCGTGCCGGGCGTGCGCCCGGAAGCGCTGTGGCTGCTGGCCTGGACCGCGGCCCTGAGCGAGTACGCCGGGGTGCTGGGGCTGATGGTCGGGGCCAGCCGCCGCTATGACGGCCCGATGGGCAAGAGCGACCGCGCGTTCGTGATCGGTGCGCTGGGCCTGCTGCTGGCGTTCGAGTGGGTTGGCGCGATGACGGTCACTGGCGTGGCCGCGGTCATGGCGGTGCTGTGCGTGCTGACGATGGTCAACCGCGTCCGTCGGGGACTGCGGGAAGCAGCGGTTTCGTCGAATTAATCAAGCAGATACAAGAAGACAATCAGGAGATTGCATGCGTCAGGCGCAGGAACGGGAATTCCACAGCTTCGACCAGGTACCGCTGTTCTACCGGTACTGGGCGGGCACCACCGCAACGCCGGCCACCAAGGCCATCGTGCTGCTGCACCGCGGCCATGAGCACTCCGGCCGGGTCACCCACCTGGTCGATGAGCTGGACCTGCCCGACACCGCCTTCTTCGCCTGGGACGCGCGCGGCAATGGCCGTTCGCCGGGCGCACGGGGCGATGCGCCGGGCTTCCCGGCGCTGGTGCGTGATCTGGACAGTTTCATCGCCCACATCGGCGCCGAGCACGGCATTGCGGTGGAAGACATCGTGGTGATCGCGCAGAGCGTAGGGGCGGTGGTCGCCGCGACCTGGGTGCACGACTACGCACCACGCCTGCGCGCGCTGGTGATGGCTTCGCCGGCGTTCAAGGTGAAGCTGTACGTGCCGTTCGCACGCCCGGGCCTGGCGCTGATGCAGAAGCTGCGCGGCAATTTCTTCGTCAACAGCTACGTCAAGCCGCAGTGGCTGACCCATGACCCGGCGCGGGTGGAAAGCTATCGCACCGACCCGCTGATCACCCGGCCGATTTCGGTGCGCGTGCTGCTGGGCCTGTACGAGGCGGCCGACCGCATCGTGGCCGATGCGCAGGCGATCAGCGTACCGGTGCAGCTGCTGGTGTCCGGCTCGGATTTCGTCGTGCACCGTGGCCCGCAGGACCGCTTCTACGAGCGCCTGTCCAGCCCGATCAAGGAGCGTGTGCATCTGCCGGGCTTCTTCCACGACACGCTGGGTGAGCGCGATCGTGCACCAGCACTGGCGCGCATCCGCAGCTTCATCCAGGCGCGTTTTGCCGAGCCGCTGCGCGAGCTGTCACGGCGCGACGCGCACCGTCACGGGCCAACCTTCGAAGAATCCGAGATCCTGGCCTGGCCACCGGAGCGCAACAGCCTGGCCGACCTGCGCTGGCGCGTGGTGCGTGGCGGCCTGCGCTTCGGCGGCACGCTGTCCGAAGGCATCGCGCTGGGCCTGCGGACCGGTTTCGATTCCGGCAGCACGCTCGACTACATCTATCGCGACCAAGCGCGCGGCAAGGGCCCGCTCGGCCGCATGGTCGACCGCAATTATCTGGACGCGATCGGCTGGCGTGGCATCCGCGTGCGCGGCCAGCACCTGCAGGAACTGCTGCGCGACGCTGCCCAGCGCCTGCGCGGGCAGGGCACGCCGGTGCGTGTGCTGGACGTGGCCGCCGGCCATGGCCGGTATGTGCTGGAAGCGCTGGGCCAGGGCGAACAGTGCGCCGACCGTATCGTGCTGCGTGATTTCAGCGCTCTGAACGTGACCCAGGGCCAAGCGTTGATCGAGCGCCTGGGTGCGGCCGACATCGCCCGCTTCGAGCAGGGCGATGCGTTCGATCCGGCGCAACTGGCCAAGGTCGATCCAGTACCGACACTGGCGGTGGTCTCGGGCCTGTACGAACTGTTCCCCGACAACGACGCCGTGCTGCGCTCGCTGCAGGGCATTGCCGCAACGGTGCCGGTGGGCGGCTACCTGGCCTACACCGGCCAACCCTGGCACCCGCAGCTGGAATTCATCGCGCGCGCCTTGACCAGCCATCGCGGTGGCGCGGCGTGGGTGATGCGTCGCCGTACCCAGCAGGAGATGGATGAGCTGGTGCGCCTGGCCGGTTTCGAGAAGGTGGCGCAGCGCATCGACGACTTCGGCATCTTCACCGTGTCGCTGGCGCGCCGGACCGCGTGATGGCGACGCTCGCCGCAACCCCGCTGGCCGCGGAAGGGCGCCCCTGGCGGTGCGCCCTGCTGTGGCTGGCCCTGCTGGGTCCGTTCTTCTTCGCAAGCTACGGCTTCGCCAACTGGATGGCCGGCCGCCACGCCACCCTGCCGGTGATGGCGTTCGCGTGGGAGACACGCATCCCGTTCGTGCCGTGGACGATCGTGCCGTACTGGTCGATCGATCTGTTCTACGCAATCTCGTTCTTCCTGTGCCGGCATCGCTTGGAACTGGACCGGCATGCGCTGCGACTGTTCAGTGCGCAGGTCATCGCGGTCACCTGTTTTCTGCTGTGGCCGCTGCGCTTCAGCTTCGAACGGCCGGAGATCGGCGGCGTGTTCGGCTGGCTGTTCGATGTGCTGCTGGGCTTCGACAAGCCGTTCAACCAGGCGCCGTCGCTGCACATCGTGCTGTTGATCGTGCTGTGGGTGAAGTTCGCGCAGTACCTGCATGGCGCGTGGCGCGGGCTACTGCATGTGTGGGCACTGCTGATCGGCGTCTCGGTGCTGACCACGTTCCAGCACCATTTCATCGATATCCCGACCGGCCTGCTGGCCGGTTGGCTGTGCGTCTGGCTGTGGCCGGAGCAGGGCACGCCACCGTTGCGGGCCTGGCACACCGCGCGTGATGCGAGGCGTTGGCGATTGGCAGCGTTGTACCTGCTGGGGGCCGCTGTATTGCTGGTGCCGGTGGTGCTTCTGCGTGGCGCCGCATTGTGGCTGCTGTGGCCGGTGGCGTCGTTGCTGCTGGTGGCGCTGGCCTATGCCGGGCTGGGTACAGCGGTGTTCCAGAAGCGCGCCGATGGCCGCCTGACGATGGCCGCGCGATGGCTGCTGGCACCGTACCTGGGCGCTGCCTGGATCAACTCGCGGCTGTGGACGCGGCGTGCGCCGCAGCCGGTGCCGGTGCTGGACGGCGTGTGGCTGGGCCGCATTCCCAACAGCGCGTTGCCGTCGCCACTGGGGGGCGTGGTGGATGCCTGCGCCGAGCTGTCCTGTCGCGCGCAGGGCGCCGCGTATGCCAGCGTGCCGATGCTGGACCTGGTGGTCCCTGCACCGGAACAGCTGCGCGAAGCGGCCGAGGCCATCGAGCGCCTGCATGCGCACGGACCGTTGCTGGTGTGCTGTGCGCTGGGCTATTCGCGCAGCGCCGCCAGCGTGGCCACCTGGCTGCTGCGCAGTGGTCGTGCGGCCGATGCGGACGCGGCGGTGGCGATCGTGCGTGCTGCGCGCCCTGGCATCGTGCTGGGTACGGCCCATCTGCGTGCCATCACCGACGCGGCAGGAGTGCGCGCATGAGCACGGTTCCCGATCTGGCGACCATGCAGCTGCTGCTGCGGCAGGGGCGTTGGCCGGCATGCCTGTCGCTGGGGCTGCTGCTGGTGGCATTGCTGCTGCTCGGCACCGAGCCGGGCCTGGCGATGATCGCTGCTGGGTTGCTGCTGGCCAGCATGTCTGCAGGGGTGGCCCAGACGTACCACGCGTGGCGGGTTGCGCTGGACGCCAGCCTGCTGCAGCTGCTGCGCGATGAGCGCCTGGACGGCGATGCCGCCGCGCGCCGCACTGATCAGCTGCTGCACGACAGTGGCCTGCGCCGCGCGTCGCCCGATGCGCCCCTGCGGGGCTGGGACGCGCGCTGGGCCGGCATGCGTCGCCTGCTGCTGCGCCAGTACCTGCTGACAGCGGTGCAGTTCGCACTGCTGGTGCTGGCCGTGTTGTGGCCGCAGACGTGAACGGGAGGGACCAATGTTCGCCGAACTGATTGCCCGCGCCTGCAGTGGTGCGATCCATGTAGTGACCGGTGCCCGCGCGCTGTGGATCGGTTGCGCGCCGTCCAGCGAGCGCCGTGTGTACTACGGCAACCACGCCAGCCATGGCGACTTCGTGCTGATCTGGTCGTCGATGCCGCCTGCGTTGCGGCGCCAGGTGCGGCCAGTTGCCGCGGCCGAATACTGGCAGCGCGACGGCCTGCGTCGCTACCTGATCGATGCGGTGTTCAACGGCGTGCTGGTCGAGCGCGAGGCCGGCCATCGCCAGCAGGATCCGCTGCAGGCCCTGCGTGACGCGGTGGACGAAGACTGCTCGCTGATCCTGTTTCCGGAAGGTACCCGCAACGTGGGCGATGAGCCGCTGCTGCCGTTCAAGAGCGGCATCTATCACCTGGCACGGCAACGGCCGGAGCTGGAATTCGTGCCGGTGTGGATCGACAACCTGAAGCGGGTGATGCCCAAGGGCCGGTTCCTGCCGCTGCCGCTGCTGTGCACGGCCACCTTCGGTACGCCGCTGCGGCTGCAGGCCGACGAGGACAAGGCGGCCTTCCTGGCCCGCAGCCGGCAGGCGCTGCTGGACCTGGCGCCGAACGGGGGGCGCGCATGAGTTTCCTGATCGATGTGTCCGGCGACCTGGCAGCGCAGAGCGTGGGCCAGCAGACCGGCCTGCTGTTCGCTGGCGTCGGTGCGGTGCTGGTACTGGCCACGCTGGTGGCCGAAACGCTGCGATGGCGCCAGCGCGGCCGGCCCAGCGCGGTCATCGCCAACCTGGTGTCGCGCATCCGCGCGTGGTGGGTAATGGCGATCGTGGTCGGGCTGGCGCTGTTCTTCGGCCGCGCCGGGGTGATCGTGCTGTTCGCGATCATCTCGCTGTTCGCACTGCGCGAGTTCATCACCCTGGCGCCGACCCGCTCAGGCGATTACTACGCGCTGCTGGCCGCGTTCTACATCGTGCTGCCGTGGCAGTACTACCTGGTGTGGATCGACTGGTACGGCATGTACACGCTGCTGATTCCGGTCTACGCGTTCCTGTTCCTGCCGATCCTGTCGACCATCGGCGGCGATACCACGCACTACCTGGAGCGCACGGCGAAGGTGCAGTGGGGGCTGATGATCTGCGTGTTCTGCATCTCGCACGTGCCGCTGCTGCTGAACCTGCACGTGCCGGGCCATGACCCCTCGCGCAACGTGCTGCTGTTTGCTTTCCTGGTGATCGTGGTGCAGTCCTCGGACGTGCTGCAGTACATCTGGGGCAAGTTGTTGGGCAAGCACCTGATCGCGCCGAAGCTGTCGCCGTCGAAGACGGTGGAGGGCTTCGTCGGCGGCGTGCTGAGTGCCAGCGCACTGGGCGCGGCGCTGTGGTGGATCACCCCGTTCACGCCGCTGCAGGCGTTCGGCCTGTCGCTGCTGATCAACCTGATGGGGTTCTGGGGCGGCCTGGTGATGTCGGCGATCAAGCGTGACCGGGGCATCAAGGACTGGGGCCACATGATTGAGGGCCATGGCGGCATGCTCGACCGGCTGGATTCGGTGTGCTTCGCCGCGCCGGTGTTCTTCCACGTGGTGCGGTATTACTGGAAGGCGGGCGGCGGCGGTTGATTCTGCCGGCTTCCATCCACGCATGGCGCGGTTCTACTGGTAGTGGCGGCCGCTGGCCGGCAACTGCAACATCCTGCCATCGTTCATGGGGTTGCCGGCCAGCGCCCGGCACTACCCGCGCGCGCTTACGCGCTGATGCCGTATTCCTTCAGCTTCTTGCGCAGGGTGGCACGGTGGATGCCCAGCATCGCGGCGGCGCGGCTCTGGTTGCCTTCGCAGTGGTTGAGCACTTCCACGAACAGCGGGATCTCCATCTCGCGCAGCACGATCTCGTAGACATCGTCCGCGTCGCAGCCATCGAGGTCACGCAGGTAACGGCGCACGGATTGGGCGACATGTTCACGCAGCGGTGGCCGGGGAGCGCCACGACTGTTGTCAGGACGAGAGAGGACAGCGTTCAAGGGGGTTCCCGATTCGGTGGGCCCGTGCGCGCGGTGCGCGCGGCCGGACGAGGTGGTGGCGGCCAGTCTAGCGCGAGCGTGCCCGGCCTGCCACGGCCGGTCGCCTTTTCACGTTCAGAGGAAGTCGAAGGTGAATGCGACGGTGGATGCGGCGGGCTCCTGCACACGGAAGGCGACGCGCGCGCTCTGGCCCGGTTCCAGCAGGGCGGCGCCGGGGTTCTCGCCCAGGTACTGCGCAGGCGTGAACACGCCGCTGCCGATCACCCGGCCATCAGCGTCGGACAGTGACAGACGCAGGTCCGGCCAGGCCTGTGCCCAGCGTGCGTCGTTGCGGATGCTGGCCTGCACTTGCAGCACGCCGGCCTGCCCGGGCAGCGGCCGGATCTCGCGGCTGGTCATGGTGAAGGCGGTCGGTTCATGCCAGGCCGGCAGGCTGCAGCGCAGGAGGCCGCAGAGCGTGCCCAGCCAAGCACGGTTGCCGGCGTCGGCGGCCAGCCGCGCACGGTCGGCCAGCACGCTCTGCAGCACCAGCAGCAGCGCCAGCCCTGCAACCAGCAGCCAGTGCCAGCGCGGTGCCGGCAGGCTGCGGGGGCGCGCACTGCCAAGGAAACTCGGCGCGTCAACGGCGGCCGTCGTCGCCGGCACTGCAACCGGTGCCGACGCGATGGCCGCAATGTCATCAACGATGACAGGCGCATCGTCGTGCTGCATCTCCGCCGCCACATGCGCCGCTTCGGCGGGCCCGGCTGGCACCTGCATGGCAGGCGACGCGTGTTCTTCCGGTTCCTGCGTGCGCGCATCGGTCGCAGGCACGGGCGAACCTTCCGGGGCGGTGCGCAGGAAGGTTGCCAGAGGGCGTCGCGGTGGGTTCGGCTCGGACATGCTCAGGGTGCGGGCTCGGGTCCAGCAGTCATTCAACCACGATCAGGCGCGGCGCACGCCGGTGATGCGCATCCAGTCGCCATCCTGCGTCGCCTGCAGGTCGTCGAACCATTCGGCATAGCGCTGCAGCAGTTCACCTTCCTGGCCGTGCAGGATGCCGGACAGGGCGATGCGGCCGCCGGCAGCCACGCGCGCGGCCAGCAGCTCGGCCAACGCGTCCAGTGCCGAGGCGAGGATGTTGGCGACCACGATCGGGTAGGTGGCGACCGGTTCGTCCGGCGGCAGGTACACGTGCATGCGCGCCAGTTCGCCGTTGCGCTCGGCATTGTCGGCGGTGGCGACCAGGGCCTGCGGATCGTTGTCCACGCCGATGGCCTCAGCGGCGCCCAGCTTCAGCGCGGCAAGCGCAAGGATGCCGGAGCCGCAGCCGAAGTCGAGCACGCGCTGGCCCTGCAGCAGGCCATCCACGGCCAGCTGGTCCAGCCAGCGCAGGCAGAGCGCGGTGGTCGGGTGGGTGCCCGAGCCGAACGCCAGGCCCGGGTCCAGCCGCACCACGGCGGCGTCGGCCGCCTGTGCGGCCTCCGGCAGTTCATGGTTCCACGGCACGATCCAGGTGCGGCTGCCGAAAGCCATCGGCTGGAACTGGTCCAGCCAGGCGCGTTCCCAGTCCTCGTCCTCGACCGCGCGGAAACTGCCGCTGCTCCAGTCAAGTTCCGGGTCGAACGCCTCCAGCGCGGCCAGCAGCAGCAATGCGTTGCTGTCGGCGGGAAACAGCGCGCTCAGCACCAGGGTGTCCCATAGCGGGGTCTCGCCCACGCCCGGCTCGAGAATGGCCTGTTCGTTGCTGGTATCGGCCTCGGCATCAAGCAGCGTGACGGCCAGTGCGCCGACATCCTCCAGCGCATTCTCATAGCGGGGCTGGGTAGCTTCGGTGCAACGCAGGGTCAGTTCCAGGAACGGCATGGCGGTGGGGGCAATCGCGGGAAAGGGGGCCATGCTAGACCATCGGAGCGTCTCCGTATTGCCTGAGATGCCGCTCGGAGATGAACGGAACCGATTCAGACAGGCCTGGCGGGCCTTGCTAAACTTGGTGCTTTCCTGTGCGCCATGAACGCTCACTGCCGCCAATGGCCTTTGCTCCGACCCTGAAAACCTGGTTGCTCGTGCTGCCGGCGGTGGCCGTGCTGGGCGTGGCCGGGTATCGGGCCAGCGGCCATGCCGGGTCGGTACCGGTGACCGCAGGCGAACTGCCGACGGCGCAGGTTGCGGCGGACGATGCGGCGCCCCTGCCGGTCGTGCCGGAAGCGTTGGCGCGTCGCCTGGCGGCGTTCGAGCGCGGCAACGCGCTGCCTTCGGGCCTGCCGCTGGACCTGCGCGCGGACATCGAGGATGCCACCGATCTGTACGCCTACGCGCAGCGCCTGCGCGTGCAGGCCGACGACGGCAATCACGAGGCGCGCTGGATGCTCAGCCGGGTCTACGACTACTGCGCGCAGTACGCCATCGATCCGGGCGGTTATCGGTTGGACAACAATGTGCTGGCCGGGCTGGGCCTGACCGCTGCACCGGCGATGGTGCAGGCACGCGAGCGCGTGGCGCAGCGCTGTGGCGGCTTCGTGCCGGGCGACAAGCTGGGGTCCGCGCTGGTGCTGGCCGAGCGCCGCAAGGCGGCCACGCAGGGCAACCTCGCAGCGGAAGCATCGCTGTTTGCCGAAGGCGAGCCGCTGAATGACAGCCCCGAGTACCGCCGTAACCTGGTCGAGCGGGTGCGCACATCGCGCGATCCGGAGGCCTTCATGGCCATTGCACCGGGCATGGGCGTGCGCGCGGCGGGCGACCAGGCGCTCACTGGCCTGGTGGCGGGTGAACAGCTCAGTGAACTGGCGTGGCGGGTTGCGGCCTGCGAGCTCGGTCTACCGTGTGGTGCCGACAGCGTGCTGGTCAACAGTTTTTGCGCGAATGGAGGGATCTGTTCGCAGGATGGGACGCAGGATTTCCGGGATTTCGTGTATGACGCTGCGGTTTCGCGGCAAGGTGCGGGGAAAATGAAGCAGTGGATCAAGCGATTGGTTGGAAAGAGGGGCGGGCAATGAACTACCGTCGATTCCTGCATGGGGCCAAGTTCTGGTTCTGGGTGGCACTGTTCGTGGCCTATTCGGCCGGCGCGGTCGGGCTGTTGATGATCGACACCTATGAAGATCGTTACCGGCATCTGTCGAAAGTGGAACTGACCACGGTGAAGGCGCAGGAAGATGTGCGCCGCGTGGGTGCCAGCCAGGTCGCTGCGGTCTATCGCGCGCAGAGCGGCATGCCGTTTGCTTCGTTGCCGGCAGGCAGTACCTTTCAGGTGGTGTGGCCCGATGGGTCCACCGAGACGATGGTGATCGTCGACCCGAGCTCGCCCAATGGTGTTCGCCCGCTGGCGAATTCGCAGATCCCGGCCGAAGCTGCCGACAAGCGCTGATGCACCTGCTACAGAGCCGAGCCCACGCTCGGCTCTACGGCAATAGAAAAAGGGCGGGGATATCCCCGCCCTTTTCATGTCCAGTACCTGCTGCCGATCAGGTCAGTGCGATCGGCTTGTTCTTGCGCTCGGCAAGACGCTTTTCCAGGTAGTGAATGTTCTGGCCACCGGCCTGGAAGCCCTTGTCGCGCATGATCCGCTGCTGCAGGGCGATGTTGGTCTTGATGCCGTCGACCACCATCTCGCTCAGCGCCACCCGCATGCGGGCGATGGCAGTTTCGCGGTCCGGGCCGTGCACGATCAGCTTGCCGATCATCGAGTCGTAATTCGACGGCACGCGGTAACCACTGTAGATGTGGGTATCCACGCGCACGCCGGGGCCGCCCGGCGGATGGAAGCCGGTGATGGTGCCCGGGCTCGGCACGAAGGTCTCAGCATCTTCGGCGTTGATGCGGCACTCGATCGCGTGGCCGGTCAGTACCACGTCGCTCTGCTTGATCGACAGCTTCTGGCCAGCGGCGATCTTCAGCTGCTCGGCCACCAGGTCGATGCCGGTGACCATTTCGGTGACCGGATGTTCCACCTGGATGCGGGTGTTCATTTCGATGAAGTAGAAGCGGCCGTCCTCGTACAGGAACTCGAACGTGCCCGCGCCACGGTAGCCGATGCGGATGCAGGCTTCGGTGCAGACCTTGCCGATCTGCTCGCGCTGTTCGGCGGTGATGCCCGGTGCCGGCGCTTCTTCCACCACCTTCTGGTGGCGGCGCTGCATCGAGCAGTCGCGCTCACCCAGGTGGATGGCGTTGCCCTGGCCGTCGGCCAGCACCTGGATTTCCACGTGGCGCGGGTTCTCCAGGAACTTCTCCATGTAGACCTCGCCATTGCCGAACGCGGCCTTGGCCTCGCTCTTGGTGGTTTCGATCGAGGTCTTCAACGAGGCCTCGGCATGCACCACGCGCATGCCGCGACCGCCACCGCCACCGGCCGCCTTGATGATGACCGGGTAGCCGATCTCACGGGCGATCTTGGTGTTGGCGACGATGTCATCGCCCAGCGGGCCGCCCGAACCGGGCACACACGGCACGCCGGCCGACTTCATCGCGCGGATGGCTTCGACCTTGTCGCCCATCATGCGGATGGTGTCAGCCTTGGGGCCGATGAAGATGAAGCCGGATTCTTCCACGCGCTCGGCGAAGTCGGCGTTCTCCGACAGGAAGCCGTAACCGGGATGGATCGCCTGCGCGTCGGTGACTTCAGCGGCGGCAATCAGCGCCGGAATGTTGAGGTAGCTCTGCGGCGACGGCGCCGGGCCGATGCAGACCGACTCGTCGGCCATGGCCACATGCTTGAGGTTGCGGTCGACCGTGGAATGCACGGCCACCGTGCGGATGCCAAGGGTGTGGCACGCGCGCAGGATGCGCAGCGCGATCTCCCCTCGGTTGGCGATGACGACTTTGTCGAGCATGGCGTGCCCCTCAGCCGATCACGAACAGCGGCTGGTCGAATTCCACCGGCTGGCCGTTCTCGCCGAGGATGGCGACGATGGTGCCGGACTTGTCGGCTTCGATCGGGTTGAACATCTTCATTGCTTCGATGATGGCCAGGGTCTCGCCTTCCTTGACCTGCTGCCCAACGGTGACGAAGGCCGGCTTGTCCGGGGCGGACGACGCGTAGAAGGTGCCGACCATCGGCGAGCGCAGCACGTGGCCTTCCGGCAGTGCCGGGCCCGGCTTGGCGGTACCGCCGGTGGAGGCTTCGGTCGGCGACTGCATCGGCATTGCCTGCGGTGCCGGGGCGGCCGGAGCGGCGTACACCGGGGCGGCGACCGGGGCGGCATAGCCGGCCACCGGGGCACGCGACAGGCGCACCGACTCTTCGCCTTCCTTGATTTCGATTTCAGCCAGGTTCGACTCTTCCAGCAGGTCGATCAGCTTCTTGATTTTGCGCAGATCCATGAGGGCCTCTTTGGTTTCTATCTAGGTGAGGAGAGCGCCGTGGGCGCCCGGGTCGACAATCAGGTGGCGGATACCCGCAGCAGCGCCGCGTCCATCGCGTAGCGGTAGCTGTCGGCACCGAAGCCGCACACCACGCCCACCGCCTTGTCACTGAAGTAGCTGTGCTGGCGGAACGGTTCGCGGGTATGCGGGTTGGACAGGTGGATCTCGATGAACGGCACCGCCACCGCGGCCAGCGCATCGCGCAGGGCAACCGAGGTGTGGGTGAAGGCGGCGGGGTTGATCAGGATGAAAGCGGTTCCGTCGTCGCGTGCGGCCTGCACGCGGTCCACCAGCACGTGCTCGGCATTGGACTGCAGGCTCTCCACCGCATGTCCGGCGGCCGATGCCTGGCTGGCCAGGGCCTGGTCGATGTCGGCCAGCGTGGTGTGGCCGTAGACCTCCGGCTCGCGTGTGCCGAGCAGGTTGAGGTTGGGGCCGTGCAGGACCAGCAGCTTCGCCATGGGATCCGGAAGACGGGAAAGGGCGGCAGTCTGGCGGAACCGGCGGATGCTGTCCAGTTCGGCGAAGTTTGCAGCGTTTCAATCGAACGTTTGAAATCTGCCGGAGCGCTTGTGGCCGTATGGCGGGCCCTGGATCAAGGCGCGCTGAATGGCTCGCAGGGCGGGGATGCTTGCACGTAGGCCGACGATGGCGGCAGGCATGGGCAGGCTGATGCTGCCATGGGCGGTGCTGCGGTAGATCCACGCCACGCGCGGATGAGGCTACCGGTCAGTAGATCCACGCCACGGGTGGATGATGGGCCTCCGGTCGGTAGATCCACGCCATGGGTGGATGAAGGACGTTCGGTACGTAGCACGCTACGCACCCACCGAGGGGCAGCCCAAGGTGCGCCGCACACCTACTGCCCCCCGCCACGCCCCCGCTCACGTCTCCAGCGGCACCGTCGGCACCACATTCGGAAACACCTCTTCCAGCGGTTCCCGTTCTCCAGGCTTCGGTGCCGGCCAGTTGTAGGCATTCACCGGCTGCGCGCGGTTTACCCACAACGCGTAATACAGGTGGTCGGCGCGGCCATCACCGGTATTGGGGTGGATCAGGATGGTCAGGCCCAGGCTGTTGAGCTGCAGCCAGGGCACCAGCACCGGCAGCAGGTCGTTGGTGAAGCCGAAGTAGAACGACGGGGTGACGTGCGGCCCGCGTGGTTCCAGGTTCCAGTTGCCCAGCTCCACCGGGAAGCGCTCGGCCGCCCAGCGCCGCAGCAGCGCAGCCTTCTCGAAGCTGTCCTCGTCGAAGTAGATGTGCGCGTGATAGCTCTTGATGTCGGTGTAGGCGCGTGGGGTCACGGGCAGGGTGGCCTCGCCGGGACGCACGCTGGCCGGGCGCGGGGTCGGTTCGCTGGCCGTGGCCTGGCCCCAGGGGCTGCGCCCTTCTGGTGCTGGCGGCACGATGGCACGGAAGCCGGGGCGGCCAGGCTCGGTGGTGTTCACCGCGTCGTTGCCGCGCGGTGCTGCGGCGGCCGTCGATGCACTGGCCAGGCCGCCAGCGGCCAGACCCGCCGAAGCGATCAGGCGGCGCCGCGCCGGCGACAGCAGGTCGGCCCAGTGGGCGTCATCATCGCCGGCGTCGGTGAGGGTCTGCGGGTCCGGGTGCATGAAGGGCTCCGTGGCGGCATCGTGTGGGCAGGCAAGCACGCTCGGGCACCCGCATCCACAGCGTCCAATAAGCAGGGGGCATCACCTCATGCAGGTGCGCCCCGTTGTCGTTGAGCGTGGCCGCTGGGCGGGCTAGGGTGCAGGTCTGCCGCCCGGAGCCCTTCCATGATCTCGCCCGATGCCGACACACAGCAAAAGCGCGCGTTCTTCCGCCAGCTGCACGCGCAGGGTTGCTTCGTGCTGCCCAACCCGTGGGATGTGGGTAGTGCCCGCTACCTGCAGCGGCAGGGCTTCCAGGCACTGGCCACCACCAGTGCCGGCTGCGCCTGGAGCGAAGGACGTCCGGACGGAGCGGTTTCGCTGCAGGCCACGCTGGCGCATCTGCGCGTGATGGCGGCAGCGACCCCATTGCCGTTGAATGCCGACTTCGGTGATGGCTTCGGCGCCACGCCGCAGGCGGTGCAGGAGGCGGTGGCCGCGGCGATCGACACCGGCATTGCGGCATTGTCGATCGAGGATGCCAGCGGCGTGGCCGATGCACCGCTGCGTCCGATCGACCAGGCGGTCGAGCGCCTGCGCGCTGCCCGTGCAGCCATCGACCGCGCGGGTGGCGACGTGCTGCTGGTCGGCCGCGCCGAGAACTTCTTCGTTGGCGTGCCGGATCTGCAGGACACCCTGCAGCGCCTGCGTGCCTACGCAGAGGCCGGTGCCGACGTGCTGTATGCACCTGGCATCAGCACGCGCGAGCAGATCAGCGCGGTGGTCGCCGCTGCCGGGTCGAAGCCGGTGAACCTGCTGGTCGGTGGACCGACACCGCTGCGCCTGCAGGACATTGCCGCGCTCGGCATTCGCCGGGTGAGTCTGGGCGGCGCACTCGCCCGTGCCGCGTGGGGCGGGCTGATGCAGGCGACCCAGCCGATCGTGCAGGACGGACGCTTCGATGGGCTGCAGCAGGCGGCGTCGGGCACGGCCTTGAACGCCCTGTTCCGCTGACGGAAACCCCGGCACTGGCCCAGGCCAGCAGACGGCAGTAGATCCACGCCATGCGTGGATGGATGCGCCTGCGATTACAGCGCCTGCATCCCGCCCTTGGGCAGCGTCACGCCAGGCTCCAGCGCCGGCAGCAGTTGCCGCAGCAGCGCGGGGTTGTCCAGCAGTGCAGCGCCGTCAATGAAACTCCATCGGGTTGTGCCGACGCGGCGCACGGCGAGCATGAACGAGGTGCTGCGCATCGGCGCCTCGCGCACGCGCAGCAGCGATTGGCGTGGCACGAAGCAGACTTCTTCATCACCGGCTGCATAGGTGCGGCCCGGCACACCGGCCTCGTCGCTGATGATGGTGACCCCGGCCTTGCGCAGCTCTTTCAGGGTGTCGCGGGTCATCCGCGCATAGGCCTCATCGCCCCCGGCCAGGCGCTTCAGGCTGGGATGGGTGCGGGCGATGATCAGCTCGGCATCGCCGCGGGCGAATGCGCCCATCATCGCCTGCACGTCCTGGCGCAGGGCCGCCGACTCGTCGGCGCTGAGTACGCCGGCCCGCGCCGCCGGGGCCATCGCGGCCAGCAGCAGGAGCAACAGGGGAACAAGCAGGTATCGGCGCATCGGCGGGTGTCTCACAGGGCACCGCCGCACTATACGGTGGATGCGAAAACAGCGTCCCATCGATGGCGCTGGTATCCCGAAAATCACTACTTACTATCGGTAGGTAGTGATTTCTGGAGACCCCCCATGCACAGCCTCATTGTCATCGCCCACCCTGAACCCGGTTCGCTGACCCATGCGATGGCGCATCGCATCGGCGACGCCATCACTGCTGCCGACGCCGGCAACACCGTGGCCTACGCCGATCTGATGGCCGAAGGCTTCGATCCACGCTTCAACGCCCAGGACCAGGCCTTGTTCCGCAGCACTGGCGCGGTACCGGCCGACATCGCCGCCGAGCACGCACGGCTGGAGGCGACCGATGCACTGGTGCTGGTGTTCCCGTTGTACTGGTGGTCGTTCCCGGCACTGCTGAAGGGCTGGATCGACCGGGTCTTCACCAACGAATGGGCCTACGCACAGGATGCGCAGGGCAAGCTGGTGAAGAAGCTGCAGCGCCTGAACGTGCATCTGGTGGGGCTGGGCGGCGCCGATGCAGCGATGGTTGAACGTCGTGGCTACGATGCGGCGATGAAGACGCAGATCGACATGGGCATCTTCGACTACTGCGGCGCGCGCGTGCTGACGTCCGACCTGCTGCTGGATGCCGATACCGGTGCGGCCGGAACGCATCTGCAGACCGCGCTGGCGATCGGCCGTAAAATAGGCACCCCGATGCGCTGATCGCCGTGTTCCGCCGATGCCTGCCAACGCCGCTCCCACGCGCCGCCGATTGACCCGCGAGCAACGCGCCCGCCAGTTGCTGGACGTGGCCTGGGCGCTGGTTGGCGAAGAAGGCACCGACGCGTTGACGCTGGGTCGGCTGGCCGAGGCGGCGGGCGTGACCAAGCCGGTGGCCTACGATCACTTCGTGACCCGCAACGGCCTGCTGGCCGCGCTCTACGATGACTATGACGGGCGCCAGACGGTGGTATTCCACGAGCGCATCGGCCGCGCCCGCGCGCAGCTGGCCGACCGTGCGGCGGCCATCGCCTCCGGCTACATCGACTGCATCCTCAGCCAGGGCAGTGAAGTGCAGGGCATCCTCGCCGCGCTGGTAGGAGCGCCGGAACTGCACGAGGTGCGGCGGCGTTACCAGCAGGACTTCATCGACAACTGCGACGTATGGCTGGGTCCGTTTGCCGCCGATGGCACGGTGCCCCTTGCTGGGCGCTGGGCGATTCTCGGTGCGGCAGAAGCCCTGTCCGAAGCCGTGGCGGCAGGCGCGCTGGACAAGACCAACGCCGAGGCCGAGCTGCAGCGGCTGATCGTGGCGACGGTCAAGCGGCGCTGAGCGGCTTCGGGAGTCAGGCCCCGGCGGTGCTGCTGGCCAGCGTGGCGAATCCTGCCGCCAGCTGATCGCGTACCAGTGCGTCGCGCGCGTCGCGGCTTTCAGAACCCAATACCACGGTGATCAGGCGTACCGGCTGATCCCGCCCGGGCACTGCCCGGCATGCCGTGGCGGCCAGGCAGAAGCCTGCTGCCTGGGTGTAGCCGGTCTTCAATCCATCCACGCCGTCATCGCCAAGCAGCGCATTCTGGTTGTTGCGGCTGAAGCTGCCATGCACGAACGCGCGCTGCTCGGTGATTGCCAGTATCTGCGGATGGTCATTCAGCAGGCAGGCGGCCAGCACCGCCATGTCGCGCGCGCTGGATGCATGGTGCGGCGTGGTGATGCCGGAGACGCTGGCGAACCAGCTGCTGCGCAGGCCGAGCTGGCGTGCGTGCCGGTTCATGCGCTCCAGGAACGCAGGCTGCGATCCGTCCAGGTGGCGCGCGATGGCCAGCGCCGCGTCATTGCCGGAGACGATCATCAACCCTTCCAGCAGGCGCGCGAGCGTGACCGTTTCGCCGGGTACCAGGCCCATGCGCGTTTCATCGTCGGCGACCGCATGCACGTCGTCGGCGGCGATGGTGACTTCGTCGCCCCACGAGCGCCCGCGCTCCTCGACACATTCGTAAGCCGCGTAGGCGGTCATCAGCTTGGTCAGCGAGGCCGGCTGCCTGGCGATATCCGCGTTGTGCTGGTGAATCACCGCGAAAGTTGCCGCATCGAGGGTGATGGACGACAGCGGTGCACGCGCAGGAGCAGGAGACGGCATGGAAGCGACGATGGTAGCGGGGACCCTGGAGGATAGTGTGCGGCGGCTGCACGAAGCTGAAATATTGAAACGATATAACGTATCGCCATTGTGGGCCGCCGATGGCCCGACGGGACATCCGATGACTGCACGCATTCCACGCCGCTGGCTTCATTCTTCGTTGCTGCTCGCGCTGGCCGCACTTGGCGGCTGCCGGCCCAACCTGCGCGCCGAGGCTGTTTCCACCGCCGAAGCCGGTCCGCTCAATGTGATCGTGATGATCAACGACGGTGCCGGCTGGGGTACCTGGGACGCCGCCGCCTACTGGCAGTACGGCAGCCGTGAAGGCGCACCCTATGCGGATTTCCCACTGCGCCTGGCGGTGACCACCTTTCCGTTGAACGCGAGCAGCCAGCCGACCGGTGACAACGCGCAGACGCTTGGCTACGACCCGGGCAAGGCCTGGGATGACGCGCCGGTTCCTGCGCAGGACCTGCCCTTTGCGGGCTACCAGTACCTGGCCGCGGTGGCTACCGACAGTGCGGCGGCGGGCACTGCGCTGTCCTCGGGGATCAAGACCTACAACAACGCCATCAACTTCAACAACGATGGCCAGCCGGTCGAGTTCAATACGCTGCGCGCCAAGCGCCTGGGCATGGCCACCGGCGTGGTCACCTCGGTGCCGTTCGCGCATGCCACGCCGGCCGCGTTCGCGGCGCAGAACGAATCGCGCAGCAACTATCACGCCATCGCACACCAGATGCTGGCGCAGGGCCACATGGACCTGGTGATGGGCACGGGTGGCCCGGGCTACAGCGTCGACGGCCGCGCCTGCCATGAAGGTACGGACGCGGCGAAGGCGGAGGGCTGTGTGAATCCATGGGAGTGGGTGTCGCAGCAGGATTGGCAGCAGCTGGAAGCGGGCAGCACCATCGGCGGCAATCCGGCGGGACCGTGGCGCCTGATCCGCAGCAAGGAAGCGTTCGCCGCACTGGCGCAGGGACGGTTGCCGGCCGACCGGCCGCTGATCGGTGTACCGCGCGTGGCCAACACACTGCAGCAGGCGCGCCAGCTGCAGGTGCTGGGCAAGGATGCAGGCACGCCCTCGGGAGTGAGGAAGATCGACAGCGTGCCTGATCTGGCGACCATGACGCGTGGCGCACTGCAGTTCCTGCAGCAGCGCTCGTCCAAGGGGCTGTTCCTGATGGTGGAAGGCGGCGCCACCGACTGGGCCGCACATACCAGCGCGTGCGGCACCGAATGGCATTACGGCCAGTGCAGCGATCAGCCGCAGCATGGCCGGCTGATCGAAGAAACCGTGGAGTTCAATGACGCGGTGGCGGCGGTGGTCGACTGGATCGAGCGCAACGGTGGCTGGGAGCGCAACCTGTTGATCGTCACCACCGACCACGACAACAGCATGCCGATGGGCCCGGATGCACAGAACGTGGCTTTCGCGCCGGTACGCAACAACGGTCGCGGCCGCATGCCCGGAATCAGCTTCCGCCCCACCGGCAACCACTCCAACGCGCTGGTGCCGCTGTGGGCCAGGGGCGCCGGCGCGGAGCTGCTGGGCAAGCGCGTGCGGGGCGTCGATGCCGGCTACCGTCAGCACGTGCGCTGGAACGACGGCAGCTACATCGACAATACCGACGTGGCTGCCGCAGTGCAGGAAGCGCTGCAGCGTCCACGGTAACGCCCGTTTGCACGCGGGCTGTTGTCGAGGCAGCCTGCGCACATGCAGTCGGATATCCGCATCGACGGTCGTGTCTTCGCCTGCGTCTTCCCCTGTGCGTGGGAAGACTACGCGAAGATTGGTTTCTCACGTGATCCGCTTGGGCGCATCAGCGCATTGCACCGGCGTTGGTTCGAGTTCTTCGATCTCGACGCCGGTGCGCTGGTGGAAGCGGAAAGCGAGCGCGATGCGCGGGATCTGGAGCTGCAGCTGCGTTCGCCGTTCAAGGCGCACCGCGCGCCGGCGCCGATGACGGTCCAGGACAAGGCTGGAGGCCGCACCGAATGGGTACGTGGTGCCAACCACGCTTTGTCGCTTGCGGTTGCCGGCCTGGGCGAACAGGGCTATCGCTGCTATCCACTGAAGGGGTGGCTGCGAGCCGCCCTTCGCCTGCGCATGGACCGGCTGCACGACTGGGCTGCGGTGCAGCTTCCCGAAGAGGAAGGCCTGCGGATTCCCGGTGGCCCCGGCGAGGGCGCGCTGCGTGACACCCTCGACGGTTGTCGGGCATTGGACATCGATCCGATCCCATGGCTGCCTGAGCACGTCCAACGCTGGTATGCAGGTTGAGGAGCGTTCAACGGGTTCGCGGCGGCTGAACCGGCACGGCCGGTTGCCGCGCGCACTGCGGGGCAGGTGTGGACGGGCTGGCCAGCTGGCGTGCCAGCTCGGCGCTGGCCACGTGGCCCTGCAGGAACAACAAGCCGCCGAAGATGTTCATGAGCGTGCCTCCACTTGAGTGGATTGCACGATACGAGCAGCATGGACGGGCAAAAAGCGACATTTCCGCAAGCATGACTTGAGAGAATTTCAAGCCTTATGTCCCGCCCTCCGCTCCATGCCCTCCAAGGCTTCGTGGCTGCCGCCCGGCTTGGCAACCTGTCGCGCGCGGCGGCGTCGATGAACCTGACCGTCAGCGCGCTCAGCCACCAGATGAGGCAGCTGGAAGAACGGCTCGGGCAGCCGCTGCTGATCCGCCAGCCGCGTGGTATCACCCTTACCCTTGAGGGGCAGCGCCTGCTCGAGCAGGTGGGGCCGCATCTGGATGCGATAAACGAAGCCTTCCAGCCCTATGCCGCGCGTGCCGAGCACGTGCTGACGATCAGTGCGGTGCCATCGATGGCATCGGCCTGGCTGGTGCCGCGCCTGGGTCACTTCGTGGCTGAGCACCCGCAGATCGAGATCAACCTGCAGTCGAGTGAGCGCCTGATTGATTTCGAGCGGCAGCGCCAGTTCGACGCCGCGCTGCGGCTGGGCAGCGGGCAATGGCCGGGCCTGGTGGTGGAACCGCTGTTCGACGAGTGGCTGGTGCCGATGGCGAGCCCCGCGCTGATCGAGCGCATTGGGGGCATCGACCGTGTACCGCTGACCCAGTGGCCGCTGCTCGGTGATCCCGACGGCGCGTGGGGCGCCTGGTTCGCGTTGAGCGGGCAGAGCCCGCCATCGCGCTTCGTGGCGGTGCTGGATGATTCGGAGGCGCACCATCGCGCCGCACTGGATGGCGTAGGCGTGGCCCTTGGCCGGGTTACCCGGGCACGTCTGCTGCTGGAATCCGGCCAGCTGGTCGCGCTGTCCAGCCAGCGCCTGAAGACGGCGTGGCCGCATTGGCTGGTGTACCCGCAGCGCTCGGCCAGCCATCGCGGCTTCCTCGCGTTCCGCGACTGGCTGCATGCGCAGGCCGCCGAGCATGTGCAGCACATGGCGGACGCGCATCTGTAACGCCGCGCGGTGCTCGATCTCGACTCTACAGTCACTGCACCAGGGTGACCGCCTGCCCGGCACGCGCGAACGCTTCCTCCAGCAACGGGCCCGCCTTGATCGCTTCCACTTCCTCAAACAGCGCCCGCAGCGCATCGGCGGGGCGTGAGGCCGGTGCCGCCACTGCCTGCTGGATCGCGGTGAAGCGATCGGCCAGCACCCGATGGCCGGGATGTGCCTTCGCCCAGGCCGCCAGCGGCTGGCGTACACCGGCGGCGGCATCCAGGCCGTGCTGGTCGAACAGGGCGATGGCCGCTGCCGAGGTGTCCGCCCGCTCGATCGTGGCATGGCGCAGTTCCCGGCTCAGGAACAGGTCATAGGCCGCGCCACGCCCCACCGCGATGCGCAGTCCGTCGCGGTCGAGGTCGGCCACTTGCTGCGCCGGGCTGTCTTCGCGCACCAGGTAAGTGCCTTCGATCTCCACATACGGAGCGCTGAAGGCGATGCGGTCGGCACGCGCCGGATCGATCGCCAGGAAGGCCAGATCCCAGCCGTCTTCGCCCGCTGCGGCGACCACCGAGGCTGCGGCACCGTGGCAGGTGAAGCGTGCCTGCACCCCCATCCGTTGCGCCAACGCGGTAGCCAGTTCCAGCGAGGGGCCGCGCGGTGAGCGCGCATCGCCCTGTGCCAGCACCGGGTTGCCCAGGTTGATCGCCACGCGCAGGAAACCGTGCGGTGCCAGCGTACGTCGGTGGTCGGCCAGGGACATGCAGGACTCCACGGGGCAGGGGAGACCCAGCATGCCAACAACGCTGTCCGCGTGGCGTGGACTCAGCCGCGCGCGGCGAAGGTGCCGTGGAAGCCCAGTGGCACCGCATACGGCAGCCACGCCTGGGCCAGCGGACCGTCATCCACATGGCGCGCATCCAGCACGGCCAGACCGCTGCGCTGGTTCACCGGATCGAGCAGGGTGCCGATCAGCCAGCCGTCATCGGCGTTGCGGCTGCCCGGGCGCGGTACGAACACATGCTCTTCGGCCATGATGTCCGCCCCGTAGTTCCAGAGCTGGCGGCGTCCGTGCTCGATCTCGAACGCGGCCACCGCGTTGAAGTACGGCGCAGTGGCCGTGCCGTCGATGGTCGGCGCATACAGCCGTGCGCCACGTGTGTTCGCCGAGCGCGGGTCGAACAACGGGAACTCCACGGCGCTGATGCCCAACGTCTGCCAGCGGGCCTGTCCACGACGCAGGTCCAGATGCAGCTCGACCAGGCTGGCGCCACTGTTGGCCGCGTGTGCGCCATCACCGGCCATCGCTTCCTTCATCGGCGAGCGCGCCTCGTTGATGTCGTCGTGGCGCACTGCGCGCAGCACGATGCCGCCATCGCGGGTGAACGCGTCGCCGAAGTGGTAGATCGCCGCGAACGGGGCCTCGAACCATTGCGCCTTGTCCGGGGCATACTTGGCGACCACCGCGATGCGCACCGGACGCTGCGGTGCGAACTGCATGCGCTCGAAGAAGCTGCCACCTGCGCCGGTGAAATCGAACGGCATCATCACGAACACCAGGTGCTGGTCGGTCATCGCGAAGGCATGCAGGTAGCCATGCTCGGGTGTTTCGATCACATTGGCGCTGCGCAGCTGGCCGTCCGCACCGATGTGCCAGACCAGCAGGCCATGGCCCCCCATCAGGCTGATCGAGCCGAAGTTCCAGAGGCTGCCGTCGCGGTCGGCCAGCGGGTGCGCCGAGAACGGCAGCGCCGCCAGGTCCGGACGCCAGGTGACAGGGCCAAGCGTCTGCAGCGAATCCGGGTCCACTTCGAACGCCGAACCGGATTCGCACAGGGCGAACAGGCGGCCATTGATCATCGTCACCGAGGTGTTGGCCACGTTGGCATCATCGTTGTTGCGTACCGCCAGCGCACCGGGAACGCTGGTGCCGGCGGCCGGATACTGGAAGCGGCCGGCCTTCTGTTCACGGGTGAATTTCGGCGTGGCGACCATGCGCCCGTGATGGGTCAGGCTGCCATCACCATTGAAGCGCCAGCCATGCACCATGCCGTCGCCGTCGAACCAGTGGTCGTAGCGGAAGCCATCGCGCTCGGTCCACGCCGGACCGTTGCGGTACAGCGTGCCAGCCAGGCCTGACGGCAGCTTTCCCTGCAACTGCACGGTGGCCGGGCCGAGGCTTTCGCTGCCGACGCTGCGCCAGCCGAGCAGCCACGGGTGTTCCTGCATGCCCTGCGCGAACCGCGCCGGGTCGCCGGCGAAGGCGGGAGCGCTGCGCAGCGCGGTGGTGCCCAGGGCCAGACAGGCACTGCTGCTGAGCAGGGTACGAAGGAAGCGGCGACGGTCCATGGTGGCCTCGGGTCTGGATGCAGGAATCAGCGCAGGGTGATGTCGATGGCGATGCCGGCGGCCGGCAGGTCGACGCGCGCCTCGTCGAAGGTCGGCTTGCGCATCACCTGCGGATTGTTGCTGAAGCCGTAGCCCTCCACCGGCATCCCGACCAGGTTGGTGTCGAGCTTGCCGTTGTCGTTCTCGTCGTGGGTGAGCAGCACGGCATAGCTGCCGGCCGGAACGCCCTTGAACGTGAAGTGGGCGCTGTCGCCGCTGGGCGCCGCCTGCTGGGCCTGCACGGGCCTGGCCTTGCCGTCCCAGGCGGCGGCGCTGTCGACCAGCGCAACGCGCAGGGTGCCGGTCTGCACACGGACGTCGTGCACGGTCACGGCCAGGTCGGCGGCGTGGGCACTGCCGGCCAGGGCCAGGGCAGTCAGGGCGGTGCTGAGCAGGGCGGTGCGGATCATGGCAGTGGCTCCGGAAGTGTGTGGCGGTGTGGCGCCAGTCTGCGTGCGGCGCTGCACCGGGTTCAGGGCCAGTGGTCATCGATTCGACGTGCCAGAAGTCACTTTCGGCGCCAGACCCATTGCCGCCGGCGTGTGCGGCGGTCAGCATCTGGCCATGCCCAGCCTGTTCCGCCATCTGTTGCGTCCCCTCAGCCTCGCCGGCCTGGCCACCGTGCTGGTGGTGGGCCTGTCATTCGCGGTGCAGCGCAACGGTGCCGGGCTGAGCCTGCTGCTGCTTGCCGTGTTCTTGCTGCTGTTCGTGGTGCACGGCTGGGCGTCGGTGCCATCCCGCGTGCGCGCTGTCGCGGCGGTGTTGCAGGCGTTGCTGGCGCTCGTGCTGGTTGCGCTGCAGCCGCGTACCGGCACCGCACCGGTACTGCTGGTGGTGCTGGTGGCGCAGCTGGCCGAGCATTGGCCACCGCGCTTCGTGCTGGCTGTTGCACTGCTGGCCAACCTCGCCATGTATCTCGTGCTGCGCCACAGCGGCTTCAGCCAGCCGCTGCTGGTGGTGCTGCTCTATGGCGGCTTCCAGGCCTTCGCCGCACTGACCGCACACTATGCCCGCAGCACGGCGCTGGCCCGCGATGACCTGGCCCGCGTCAATGCCGACCTGCTGGCTACCCGCGCGCTGCTGGCCGACAGTGCACGCGACGCCGAGCGCCTGCGCCTGGCCCGCGAACTGCACGATGTGGCCGGGCACAAGCTCACCGCGATGCGCTTGAACCTGCGTGCCCTTGCGGCCGACCCTGTGCTGGCCAAGCGCGAAGGATTGGTGCTGGCCGAGCAGCTGTCCGGCGAGTTGCTGGCCGACATCCGCCAGGTGGTGCAATCGATGCGCGATGATCGCGGCCTCGATCTGGCCACCGCATTGCACGCGCTGGCCGCGCCGTTCCCGCGCCCGAAGCTGCAGCTGCAGATCGGCGAGTGCGTGCGCGTGGTTGACCCGCTGATGGCCGAGACCGTGCTGCGCCTGGTACAGGAAGCGCTGACCAATGCCGCCCGGCATGGCAACGCAGACACCGTATGGCTGACGATCAACGAGGAGGATTCCCGGTTGCGTATCGACATCCGTGACGACGGCCAGCGCGCCGAGCGTATCCGCGAGGGCAACGGCATCGCCGGCATGCGTGAGCGCCTGGCCGCAGTGCGTGGCCAGTTGGAACTGGCCCGCACCGCACAGGGCGGCATGCACCTGACCGCCTGGGTGCCGGCATGAACGGCAGCGCGATCCGTGTTGCCCTGGCCGACGACCAGGCGCTGGTCCGCGCCGGGCTGCGTGCGTTGTTGCAGGGGTTGGGCGTGGACGTGGCGCTGGAGGCCGAGGAGGGCCAGGCGTTGCTGGACGCGCTGTCCACCCAGCGC
Organism: Stenotrophomonas sp. YJH_SMC_58; assembly: GCF_059369635.1. Lineage (NCBI taxonomy): Bacteria > Pseudomonadati > Pseudomonadota > Gammaproteobacteria > Lysobacterales > Lysobacteraceae > Stenotrophomonas > Stenotrophomonas sp. YJH_SMC_58. The sequence continues at coordinate 16,107 of NZ_JCAFSW010000016.1, read as the reverse complement.
GTGGATGTTGTGCTCAGTGACATCCGCATGCCCGGGATGGACGGCATCGAAGCAGTGCGCCAGCTGCGCGCGCGCGGCGATGCCACGCCGTGGCTGCTGCTGACGACCTTTGATGAAAGTGATCTGCTGCTGCGTGCCAGCGAGGCCGGCGCACAGGGCTTCCTGCTCAAGGACGCCGCACCCGCAGACCTGCGCGAGGCGATCGAGCGCGTCGCCGCAGGTGAAACCCTGCTGCTGCCGGTCAGCACCGAGCCGGTACGCGCCCGCTACCGCTTCCACGATGAAGCACCGCCCACCGATACCTTCGGGGAACGCGAGGTGGCGATCCTGCGCTTGCTGGCCGGTGGCTACAGCAACAAGGAGATCGCGCGCAGCCTGTTCCTGGCCGAGGGCACGGTGAAGAACTACGTGTCCGCCATACTCGACAAGCTGGGCACCCGCGATCGCACCCGTGCGGTGCTGAAGGCGATTACCCTGCGCATCATCTGAGTGGACCGAGCAAGGAGTGCCAGTGAACCCGATCCTGCATGTGGAAATCCCGGCCAGTGACCTGGACCGTGCCATCACGTTCTACCAGCGGTGGCTGCAGGTCGCGGTGGACGAACCTGTGGTGCTGCACGACTGCCGGATGGCCTACCTGCCGTTCTCCGATGAGGCCGCCGGTGCCAGCATTGCGCTGGTGCTCGGCGCGGACTACCGGCCTTCCGAACAGGGGGCGCGCGTCTACATCGGCGTCGATGACCTGGATGCGAGCCTGGAGCGAGCACTGCAAGCGGGCGCCGAGCTGTGCTTCGGACCCGCCGATGCGGGCGACTGGCGCGTGGCCGAGATCCGCGACAGCGAAGGCAACCGCATTGCGCTGCAGGCGCGCGCAGCTCTGTAGAGCCGGGACCACGCTCGGCTGCTGTTGGCCCAGCCGCTCCAGCTCAGCCGAGCATGGGCTCGGCCCTACAAGGTCGCGGCGCGCGAGCGCTGCAGCCAGTCATTGATGGCCGGGTCCAGTCGCGGGTCGTCCGGTAGCTGCATGCCGAAGCGCTGTTGCAGCACGGCACGCACATCACCCACATCATGCAGCGGGCGCTTGTCCGGTGCCTGCCCGGGACGATACTCGGTGTAGTTGCCGCTGCCGATGGTGCGGCGCCAGTCCGGCCCGGTCAGCGACGCGCGCAGCTGCCCGGGGAAACTGGAATCGGGATGGGTGCATACGTACCAGTTGCCCACCACGTTGTCGATCGGTGCCGGCGCCTGCAGGTCGAACCGATACATCGCCCGCCAACCATCGTTGGACTCGGCCGACAGCACGAAATCACCGTCGTCGGGCAGGCGCTGCAGCAGATAGCGTTCGTGCGGCGTGGCCTGCGGCTGCGGATCATGCAGGCGCAGCGGCACGGTCGGGGTCAGGCTGCCGAAACCGGCATCCACCAGCCAGTCGCCGCTGTCTACGTTCACGCGCAGCAGCAGGTGGGTACGCGCGGTCAGTTCGCCGTCCTGGGCGGCCAGCAGTACCCGCGCGCTCAATGGCTGCGCATCGAAGCCCAATGCCTGCAGCAGCGCCAGCAACCCGCCATTGAGTTCGAAGCAGTAACCACCGCGGCGCTCGTCGAGCAGCTTGCGCTGCACGCTGTCCAGGTCGATCGGCACCGCATCGCGCAGCAGGCAGCTGAGGGTCTCGAAGGGCAGCAGTGCGTTGTGGCGCTGCTGCAGCAGGGTCAGGCCGGCCAGAGTCCGCGGTGGCGGCGCATCCAGCTGCAGGCGCTGCAGGTAGCGGGGGACATCGAGCGTCGTCATGGAGGCACCGGGCGGGGGAGGGATGTCCACTGTGCTCCCCCAACCGGGGTTGAGGTCAAGCGCGGCGGCCGTGTCATGCCTCCGTCGCCTGCACCCGGTACAAAGGCCGCGTCCACCAGCGATGGGGGGACGCAGACGAAGAAGGCGCTAAAGTTGTCCTGAGTCAGGCCGATACAGGTGCGTCTTTTCGCCTGGAGTCTGTCATGTCGGCCGTTGTCCCCCACCTCCGGTCCCTGCGCACGCGCCTTGCTGCGTTGCACTCGGCGTCCCCCGGGCTGCTGCGCTGGCTGCAGCCACATCGGCTCAGCGTGGCCAACAAGCTCAAGGCCACACTGTGGATCTGCGGCCTGGGCCTGGTGGCGATCGCTGCTGTCTACGCCTGGACTGGCCGTGCCAACGCACTGGCTGCGCGCAGCCAGGCCAGCTACCAGCGCGGCAGCGATCTGGCTGCCAGCCTGTCCACGCGGGTGGCCGAAGCGCGTCGCCTGCAGACCCAGTATGCACGCAGTTTCGATGATGCCGACCGCGCGCAGCTGTTGGCCACGCAGAAGGCGTTGCAGACCGATCTGCAGGCGCTGCGCGCGATGCCGATGGATGCTGGCCGGCGCAAGGCCCTGCAGGCGCTGACCGAAGCCGCCGACGCGTTCTCGCAGGGTGTGGCCGCCCTGTTCGAACGGGTCGACGAGATGGGCCGTGGTGATGCCGGCCTCGCTGCGCAGCTGCAGCAGGCCGCCGACACCCTGCAGGCGCAGGTGGATGTGCAGCAGCGGCCCGCGCTGGCGCTGTCCCTGCAGACGATGCGAAGGCAGGAGGCACTGCTGCTGCTCGACGGTGATTCCACCCACGCCGACCGCGCCAGCGAGGAGAAGCTGCCGTTCGACCTCGCGCTGGCGGGCCTGCCTGCGGATGTGCAGGACACCCTGCGCACCGGGATGGAGGCGTATCAGGCCGCACTGCTGGGGTATACCGCTGCCCGCGTCGGCCTGGATGTGGAAGCGCAGTCGCTGCTGGATACCGCCACGGGCGTAGCGCCGGCGTTGGCCGCATTCCAGCAGGCACAGGTGGCGGCGCTGGCCGGGGCGCAGGCACGCCAGCAGGCCGGCGCGCGCACCATGAGCGTGCTGTTCGCACTGACCCTGCTGCTGGTGGCCGGCGTGCTGATCACCAGCCTGGTGCTGGTGCTGCGTGCGGTGCGGCAGCCGATCCAGGACACCCTGCGTTTCGCCAGCGACATCGCCGACGACCGCCTCGACACCACCCTGCGCGTCTACAACGCCAACGATGAAATCGGCCAGCTGGCCCAGCGCCTGGTCGACATGCAGCAGCGCCTGCGCGCGCGCATCGAGACCGAGCGTGCGGTGGCCCGCGGCAACACCCGCGTGCGCCAGGCATTGGACAGCGCACAGGCCGGCTTGATGGTGATCGATGCCGAAGGCCTGGTGGCGTACGCCAATCCGGCGCTGCTGGAGCAGCTTGCACTCCGGCTTGAAGATCTGGTGGGGAGCGATGCGGTACGCCTGCATCCGGCACTGGCCAGCCTGGCTGGCGTGCGCCAGCGCGAGGAGCGCGAGATCGGTCATGCCGGCGTCCGCTACCAGTTGATCGCCAATGCCATCACCGACGAAGGGCATTTCCTCGGCGTGGCAGTGGAGTGGCGCAGCCGCGCGCTGGAAACGCTGCTGGAAACCGAAGTGGCAGCACTGGTCGATGCCGCCGCACATGGCGACCTGCACGGCCGCATCGCGCTGGAGGGAAAACAGGGCTTCGTGCGCACGTTGTCGACCAGCATCAACCGCCTGCTTGCGACCTTCGAGACCAACCTCGGCGATCTGCAGGCGCTTCTGGCGGCGCTGGCCCGTGGTGACCTCAGCGTGCGCATGGAAGGTGAGCTGCAGGGCGTGTTCGCACGCATGCGCGACGATGCCAACGCCACGGTCGCGCAACTGGGCCGCATCGTCACCCGCATCCAGCAGGCGACGTCCAGCCTCGACACCGGCGTTGGTGAGATCGTTGCCGGGCACCATGATCTGTCGCAGCGTACCGAACAGCAGGCGGCCAACCTGGAAGAGACGGCAGCGTCGATGCACGAGTTGACCGACACCGTTGGCCGCAATGCCGATGCCGCGGGCCGCGCCGATGCCCTGGTGCAGGGGGCGGCCGCGGTGGCCCAGCGCGGTGGCGAGGCCGTCGGCCAGGTGGTCGCGACCATGCATGGCATCAGCGAGGCCTCGCGGCGGATCGGCGACATCACCCAGCTGATCGATGGCATCGCTTTCCAGACCAACATCCTCGCGCTGAATGCCGCGGTGGAAGCCGCGCGTGCAGGTGAGCAGGGCCGCAGCTTCGCCGTGGTGGCTGCGGAAGTGCGCCTGCTGGCCCAGCGCAGTGCCGAAGCGGCCAAGCAGATCAAAGGACTGATCGAGGATTCGGTGGCGCGTGTTGGCCAGGGCAACCAGCAGGCCGAGCAGGCGGGCATCACGATGGGCGAGATCGTTGGCAGCGTGCAGCAGCTGGCCGAGCTGCTGGCCGGTATCCGCAGTGCGTCGCAGGACCAGCATGCCGGCATCGCGCAGGTGAAGCAGACCATCGTGCAGATGGAAGCCAGCACCCAGCGCAACGCCAGCCTGGTGGAAGAGGCTGGTGCCTCCACCGCGCAGATGCAGGCGCAGGTACACGCGCTGACCGAAGCGGTGGGCGCGTTCCAGTTGCAGTCGATGCCACAGGCGCGCGCTGCGGCCTGATCGTGCTCCGGTAGTGCCGGCCGCTGGCCGGCACGCCCCTGATCATGCCGGCCGGCGGCCGGTACTACCCTTGTGGCTCAATACACGTCGCGACGGTAGCGCCCGGTCTCCAGCAGCGTTTCCACTTCTTCATCACCCAGCGCTTCGCGCAGCACCTGGTCCACGCCTCCGGCCATGCCCAGCAGCGAACCGCAGACGTGGATGACCGCACCACGCTGCATCCAGTCGCGCAGGGCATCGGCTGCTGCACGCAGGCGATCCTGCACATAGCCGCCCTCACCATCGCGCGAGAACGCCAGGTCCACCCGCGCGAGATGGCCATCGGCCTGCCACGCTTCGATCTCATCGGCGAACAGGAAGTCGTGCGCGCGCTGGCGTTCGCCGAACAGCAGCCAGTGCCCGTGCTCACCTGCATGCGCGGCTTCGCGCAGCAGGCTGCGCAGGCCCGCGATGCCGGTGCCATTGCCGATCAGCACCATCGGCGCACCGCCAACGCGATGGAAACCGGGGTTGCGGTGCACGCGGGCCACGATGCTGGCACCGACCGGCGCATGCAGCGACAGCCAGCCCGAACCCAGGCCGGTGCGTCCGGTTTCGTCATGGACCAGCCGCACCACCAGTTCGACCGCACCGTCATCCGTACAGGATGCGATGGAGTACTCGCGCCCCGGCAGCAGTGGCAGCCCTGCCAGCCAGAGGCACGCATCCTGCACCGCCAGCGCAGCATCGGCATCGGGCAGCTCGCGCTCGCTGGCCAGCGCCAACAGCGTGCGCGGCTGGCCGTCAATCAGCAGCGGCTGCTGGGGATCCAGCCCATGTGCCTTCAGCACCGCAGCGGCGTGCCGCGCGTTGTGGCGGGGCGCGATGTGCAGGATGTCGCCCGCCTGCCACTGCACATCGGCCGGTGGCGCAAGACGGATGCGCCAGATGGCGCCGCCCACGCTGCCTGGATTGAGGCGGTCACGGCCGAGCAGGCGCCACTCGTGCATCTGCGTCGCGGCCGGCAACACGCTGTCATCGGTGGCGATGCCGGTCAGCGCGCCGAGATGTTGCTGCCACTGGCGCAGCGCCGGTATCGCGGCGGCATCGACATCGATGCGCTCGAACAGCGCACGTGCGCCGTTGCCCAGCAGCCAGCCATCGAATTGGCGGCCAAAGCCGCAGTAATGCGGGTACTGGCGGTCACCCAGGGCGAGCAGGCCGAACTGCAGGCCCGACAGATCGGGCGCTTGTGCCAGCAGCCGCCGCGCAGCGCCCCGTGCCGCATCCGGCGGCTCGCCATCGCCGAAGGTGCTCAGCACGAACAATGCCTGTGCAGTGCGCGCGAGCTGCGTGGCATCGACCCGGGCCAATGGCAGTACCTGCACGCCATGGCCAGCGGCCTGCAGCTGCGCGGCGGCACGCCAGGCCAGCTGCTCGCCCAGCCCGCTCTGGCTGGCATGCACGACCAGCCAAGGTGCGCGGCCATCATCGCTGGCAACCGGCAGCGACCGGCGCAGCCCGCGCGCGGCACGCTGGCTGCGGCGGCGGTCCAGGTACAGCATCCAGCCGGTGATGAAGAACAGGCTCATGGCCAGACTGCTGAGCATTACCACGACACGCCCGGGCATGCCGAAGTAGCTGCCCGAGTGCAATGCGAACACGCTGGTGGCCAGCTGCGCGCCGGCGCGCTGGCGCGCGTAGGGGCGCGAATCGAGGATTGCCCCGCTGGCCGGATCCAGCTGCAGCAGATCATGTGCACGGTCATGGTGGCCACCGCGCTGTGACGGATCGCCAGCCATCACCCGCACGTTGAGCGCCTGGCCAGGCTTTTCCGGCAGGCGCAGGTCGATGTAGCCGGTGTGCACGCCGGGCAGGGCATACAGCGTGGCTTCGATGTGCTCCAGGTTCAGGGCGGCGCCGGTGGCGACCTTGTGCTTGGCGGCCGGTGCGACGCCCAGCAGCGTATTGGCGGCACTGCGATACCAGTCGAAGGACCACCACAGGCCGGTCAGCGCACTCATCAGGTAGATCAGCAGCATCCAGGTGCCGACCACCGAGTGCAGGCTCCACAGGAAGCCGCGGCCGCTGCGTTTCCATTCCACCGCCAGCCAGCTGCGCCAGCGCCACCAGCGCCGCGGCCAGCGCAGGTAAAGACCGGACAGGGTGAAGAACAGCAGCGCGATCGCACAGCTGCCGGTGATCCACTTGCCGCGCTCGCCCGCGGCGAGGTGGCGGTGCAGGTCCTCGACGAAGTCGAAGAACGCCTGCCCACGCAAGGCACTGAAGCGCTCGCCGCTGTACGGGTCGAAGTAGACCCAGTGTTCCTTGCCACCAGCGAAGCGTGCCACCGAAGGCCGCTGCCCGGTGGCGTCCACGCGCAGGCGCTGCAGGGGGCGATCACTGCCGGCCTGCAGCAGCGGCACCAGTTCGCTGAGTTGAAGCGGAAGCTGGCCGTCGGCATGGTGCTCGGCGATTTCGGCGAAGCCGGGGTTGGCCGCGCGCAGCAGTTCGTCCTCGAAGGACAGCACGGCGCCGCTGAGGCCCATCACGGCCAATACGGCACCGGCGGTGATGCCCAGCAGCCAGTGCAGTTGGAACAGGACGTTCTTGAACATGGAAGGAGGAGGGCCTGGAAGGCTGCCGCCCGCATCCTGCGCAACAGCAAATGAGAATTAGTCGCGGAATTCTCCGTGGCGCCCCGGCTGCGGTCAAGCTGGGGGTATCGGCCGGGCGGCGCCCGGCACCCGCGGTAGTGCCGGCCGCTGGCCGGCAACCTCAGAAGCAACAGCCGAAGCAACAGCAGGTTTCCTGTGAGGAGGCGGGGCGGGTCCGGTTGCGGGGGACGGCGCAAGTACGTCCCTGTAGCCTTGGCCGCGGCATCCATGCCGCGGACACCCCCGCAACCGGACCCACCCCGCCTTCGACAGTTTCCTGCGATCTGTCGGAACGGCGTTCTGCTTTGGTCGGCACGGGGTCTGATTCCGTTCTGAATATCGATATCTGACAGATGTGTCGACCAAGGTCGACACCTACCAACAGCCGCGAAGATCTGTCAGAGGCGGGGCGGTGTCGGAGTGCGGGGTGTCAGCCGCATGGATGCTGCTGCCAAGCTTACAGGGACGTACTTGCAGCGTCCCCGCACTCCGACACCGCCCCGCCATCCCACGGAATGCCCGCTTTGGCTTTGGCTGTTGCCGTTGCATTGAGCAGGGTGCAGGGCTGCAAGCCCTGCAAAAAACACCCTCACTTCACCCAGCTGTCGATCTCGCCGTGGGCGAACGGTCCCAGCTTGGCCTTCACCAGCCGCCCCTGCGCATCGAACAGCACGCTGTAGGGCAGCAGGCCCTGTGTATTGCCCAGCTGCACGCTGGCATCGCGCGGCCCCGGGGTCTCGATCACGATCGGATAATCCACCGGTACCCGCTGCAGGAAACCGCGCACGTCCTCCGGCGTATCCAGCGCCAGTCCCAGCACCTGCACACCGTGCTCGCCCTGGATATGTGCGAAACGCGCCAGTTCGGGCATTTCTTCAACGCAGGGCGCGCACCAGCTGGCCCAGACATTGATCAACAGCGGGCGACCGCCAGCGTGCTGGCGCAGGTCCAGCGGCCGGCCTTCAAGATCGGGCAGCGACAGCGCGGGCAGGCTGTCGCCGACCTGCAGGGCAGGTGCCGCAGCCGCCACAGCAGGCGCCGCTGGCATGGCCTCAGGCGCAACCGGCGCAGGAGCCAATCGATGCCCGGCCCACAGGCCGAGGCCGGCGGCCAGCACCGCTGTCCACAGCAGCGCTGGCCGTTGCCACTTCATCGCGCGGTGCGCAGCAGCGCTTCTTCGACTACCGCCTGGGTCAGCAGGGTCGGCAGCACGGTCGGCGGTGCGCCGGGGCCGTACACCACGTACAGCGGCACGCCGACGGCCTTGTGCTCTTCCAGGAACGTGGTGATCTGCGGATCGACGTTGGTGTAGTCACCGCGCATGTACACCGCGTTGGTGCGCTTGAGCAGGTCCTTGAACTCCGGCCGCGACAGCACGGCGCGCTCGTTGGCCTTGCAGCTCACGCACCAGTCGGCGGTCATGTTGACGAACACCACGCGGTTGTCGGCGCGCAGGCGGTCCAGCAACTGCGGCGAATACTCCACCACGTTGTCGCTGGCGGCCTGTGCGGCGCGTGCCGGCGCTGCCAGCTGGGTCACGCCCCAGGCCGGTACCAATGCGCCGATCGCCAGCAGCACGCCGAGCAGGGTCACCGCACGCGAGCCGGTCCAGCGGTTGCGCTCGAACAGCCACAGGCCGAAGGCGAACAGCAACAGGCCACCCAGCACCAGCGCCATGCCGTCCACGCCGCGTTGCTTGCCCAGCACCCACAGCAGCCACAGCGCGGTGGCGTACATCGGGAAGGCCAGCACGTGCTTGAGCGTTTCCATCCACGGGCCGGGCTTGGGCAGGCGGCGCGCCAGCGCCGGCACGAAGCCGATCAGCAGGAACGGCAGCGCCAGGCCCAGGCCGAGGAACAGGAACACGGTCATCGCCTTCAGCGGCGGGGCAATGAACGCGTAGGCAATCGCGCCACCCATGAACGGGCCGACGCAGGCACTGCCGACCACGCAGGCCAGCGCACCGGTGAAGAAGTCACCGGCCGGGCCGCTGCGGCTGGCCAGCGACTGGCCCAGGTTGCCGATGCCGCCGCCCAGGGTGAACACGCCGGACAGGCTCAGGCCTACCGCGAACATGATGTAGGCCAGCGCCGCCACCACGCCCGGGTGCTGCAGCTGGAAGCCGATGCCGACGGCGTTGCCGATTGCGCGCAGGCCCACCATCAACGCACCGATCACCGCGAATGCGACCAGCACGCCCAAGGTATACCAGAGCGCGTGGCTGCGTGCGCGCTGCGGGCTTTCGCCACTCTGCGCCAGGCTCAGGACCTTCAGCGACAGGATCGGCAGCACGCAGGGCATCAGGTTCAGCACCAGGCCGCCGGCCAGCGCCAGCAGCAGCACCCAGACGAACGAACGGTCCGGGTTCGGTGTGGTCGCCGGCGGGCGCGTACGCAGCGCGTTGTCACCGCGCGCATCGGCGGCGAATTCATTGCCGTCCACGGTGCCTGCGACGGCCGGGGGGGCGGCGTCCGTATTGGGCACCGTCGGCAGCAGGCGCAGGGGGGCGCCGTTGGCGCCTTCGCGTGGCGCCACAGCCAACGGGCTGATTACCTCGTTGCGCGGCGGTGCCTGGTCGGCGCTGGCGCTGACCTTGCCGGCCGGGATCGACAGCTTCACCCGGCGGGTCATTGGCGGGTAGCAGATGCCATCGGTCTGGCAGCCCTGGAAGGTCACCACGAGGGTGCCGTCAACCGCGTCGGCAACCGTGCGCCGCAACGGCAGCGGCACTTCCACCTGGTTGAAGTACACCGAGACATCGCCGAAGTGCTCGTCGCGATGCGACTGCGCGGCTGGCCAACGCGGCGTGCCGGCCTGCACGCCGGTGCTGCCTTCCAGCTTCAGCGAGGTGCGGTCGCGATACAGGTAGTAGCCCGGTGCCGGGCTGAAGCGCAGCAGCAGGGTGTTGCCGTCGCTGGCGATGGCATCGAAGCCGAACGCCTGTTCCGACGGCAGCGGCAGCGCCTGGCTGTTGCTGGCGGCACCCGGCAGGCGCAGGCCGCCGCTGTTGCCGGCACCGGCCAGTGGGTTGTTGAACGGACTGGCCGCACCGGCGCGGCCGGCCGGGGCCGCCGCCTGTGCACCGCTGCCAGGCAGGGTGACCTGCACCACGCGCTTCTGCGGCGGGTAGCAGACACCGGCATCTGCGCAGCCCTGGTAACGCACTTCCAGACTGATGGTGCCGGCGGCCTCGGTCGGCGTGCCGGGCAGGGTGGCCTGCAGGCGCTCGCGATAGGTTTCGACCTCGCCGAAGAAATCGTCGTGGTGCTTGTCGCCCTTGGGCATCTGCAGCGCGCCGGCATTGAAGGCCGGGTCGGCCTTGACGCTGGTGCGGTGGCGATACAGGTAATAGCCGGGCGCGATCTTGAACTGCAGTTGCACCTGGCCACGTTCGGGGGCGGTGGCGGTCAGCGCGAACGCCTGGTCCACCGGCAGCAGGTCTTTCTCATCCAGGGCGAACGCCGGCAGCGAGAGCCACAACAGGGCGCACAGGGCGGCGCCACGCGCAAACAGAGTCTTCAATCAGTGTCCTCCCGGGTCTGTGCCCGGATCCAGTCCAGATACGCCGGCAGGCCGGCCCGGGTTTCGACCGCGATGCACTCCGGGAGTTCATACGGATGCAGTTCGACGATCCGGGCGATTGCGTCATCGACGCGACTCGCGGTGGTCTTCACCAGCAGCTGCAGCTCGGCGTCGGTGGTCACCTCGCCCTGCCAGCGGTAGGTCGACTGCGCGCCATCGAGGCGGGTCACGCACGCGGCCAGGCGCTCGCCAACCAGCGTGTGCGCGATGCGCTCGGCGCTGGCCCGGTCCGGGCAGGTGGTCAACAGCAGCAGGACGGGATCGACGGTCGACATGACCGTCGAGTATAGGGCCGCCGCCGGGTCAGGACCCGGCGGCGGCCGTGGACCGCTGCGTTGCGCGGTCAGTTGGCCAGCTGGCAGGTGGCCGGCTTGGCCGAGGTGAACAGGCCAGGGGTCGCCCACTCGGGGTGGTCGATGAACGGGTTGCGGTTGCCCTGGAAGCTGTAGATCACGTCATTGCGCGCACGCTCGGCATCATCCGGCGGATCGGACAGGTGCCAGTCGATCAGCGTCGACAGTAGGCCCATGTAGGCCGGTGAGCTGCTGGTCTTGACGATCCTGCTGCGGTCGTCGGTCAGCTCCAGGTCCGGCTCGGACTGGCCAGTGGCTGCATCCTTGCCGCCCTCGTAGCGGATCGCCATGTACATCACCGCACGCGCCATGTCGCCCTTGCGCTTGCCCCACACCTCGAACGTGCCGGTGTTGCCGTCCGGCGTGCGCACCCAGTTGGAGTTGCCCGGATAGCCACCACTGCCGCCACCCTGGCCGTTGTTGGCCTCGGTGGCGCGCTCGCCGCAGCTGGCGTCGCACTTGCCGAACGGCTTGTTGCCACGGTCGGCGTTCCACTGTGCATCGGTCAGGTACAGCATGTGGGTGTCGGTATACGGCGCGTACGGCAGGCCCTTGTCACCCGTGGTGGTGGCAAAACCCAGCGAGTTCGGCCAGGTGTGCTCGCGGTTGTACTTCAGGCCACTGCCGCTGCCGGCGCGATCGGTCACCTTGGCGTAGCTGCGGTTGCGATACGCGTCGAGGATGCGGTTCGGGTTGTTCGGGTCCTCGTCCGCGATCTCCAGGATGGTCCAGGTACTGGTGCCCGAGCCGCTGTACGGGTAGGCGGTGTGGCCCTTGATTGTCGCGTGCAGCGAGCAGCGCAGCTGGCTCGGGCTGGAGGTGTTGACCTTGGAGTAGTAGCCGGCCGGCACACCCGGGTTGCCCGGGTCCGGATTGCCGCCGGTGCTGGCCACGGTGAAGGCGATGCGGCTGTCGGCCGCCGGGTGTGCGCCCTGCAGGTCGGTGATGCGCGCGGCGCGGATGTCGAAGCGGCAGGCTTCACCGGCCACCAGCGCGGTGTTGGTGGACAGCTTCACGCTGCGCCCGCTGGCCGGGAAGGTCAGCGGCACGCTGCCGGAGGTACCGCAGCTCAGCGCGAAGGCGCCGCTGGCGAGGTTCACGGTTTCGCTGAACACCACTTCCAGATCGGCGGCGGCCGGGAAGGTGCTGCTGCCCTGCGCCGGGGTGGTGGTGGACACCGACGGCGGCGTGTTCGGGCCCGGGGTGCCGCCGCCACTGAAGGTCTGGCCGTTGTTGCAGCTGCCGAAGGTCTGCCTGGCCGACTCGGCCCAGGTGAAGTGGGCGTACTGGCTGCCGCTGCCGGTCAGCTGCAACGAGGTGCCGGGGGCCGTGCTGTTGGTCTCGGCCACCGGAATGTTCTGGCTGGTCATGCCGGCGGCAGGGCCACCGGAGGCGGTGATGGCGCCCTCGTAGCTGAGGAACTGGACCACCTTGCCGCTGGCGTCGACCAGGGCGATGCCGTCGTTCGGGCCGTTCTGGATGCCGTTGGTCGGGTAGTTGACCACGGCGATGCTGGCGCTGCCGCAACCGGCGGCGGTGCCGGCCGGGACCGGGTTGTTGGCGTAGACCGTGGCGGCCGAAGGATTGCTGCCGTTGTAGAGGTAGAGGCGGTAGCCGGACAGGTCTTCACCTGCGGTAGCGACCACTTCGATGGCTTCGCCGACGTCACCGGCGGCGGTGCTGTCGTCGTAGTGCAGTTCGTTGATGAAGACCTCGGCCTGGGCCGGCGCCGCGGCCAGTGCCAGCAGGCAGGCGGCGGCAAGCGGGGACAGCAATCGCATCGACTACTCCTTGTGATTGGGAATGCGTGACCGAGCCTAAGGCCGATCCAGTGACACTTTGTCGTAAATGAACGTCAGATATCTGACAGTGCGACGCTTGTCACCGAAATTGTCCAGGACCGACGCCTTGGCCGAGGCGCGCGGGTGGAAAAAATTTTTTCATTCCGCCCTTGAAAGGGGGCGGCGGGGCTCCATCTCTGCCCTGCTCCCGACGTTGTCGGGTTTCTTCACGTGCGGTTCTGGCACTCGCCTGGGGTGAGTGCTAACATCGCCGGACTTTTTTAGACCAATCAATCACTTAAGAGGTCTCCTATGAGCATCAAGCCGCTGCACGACCGCGTTGTGGTCAAGCCGATCGAAGCCGACGAAATCTCCGCCGGTGGCATCGTCATCCCCGACTCGGCCAAGGAAAAGTCCACCAAGGGTGAGGTCGTGGCCGTCGGCCCGGGCAAGCCGCTGGACAACGGCAACGTGCGCGCGCCGTCGCTGAAGGTCGGCGACAAGGTCATCTATGGCCAGTACGCCGGCAGCTCGTACAAGAGCGAAGGCGTCGAATACAAGGTCCTGCGCGAAGACGACGTGCTCGCCGTCATCGGCTGAGCCTCGGCGCGACCTGTTTCAACCTGATCCCAAACTCCCAGCCGCCGGGCATCGTCCGGCGCTACCAATGAGGTAAATGCAATGGCTGCCAAGGATATTCGTTTCGGTGAAGACGCCCGTTCGCGCATGGTGCGCGGCGTCAACGTTCTCGCCAATGCCGTCAAGGCCACCCTGGGCCCGAAGGGCCGCAACGTCGTGCTGGAAAAGAGCTTCGGCGCCCCGACCATCACCAAGGACGGCGTCTCCGTCGCCAAGGAAATCGAACTGGCTGACAAGTTCGAGAACATGGGCGCGCAGATGGTGAAGGAAGTTGCTTCGCGCACCAACGACGATGCCGGCGACGGCACCACCACCGCCACCGTGCTGGCCCAGGCCCTGATCCGCGAAGGCGCCAAGGCCGTTGCCGCCGGCATGAACCCGATGGACCTCAAGCGCGGTATCGACAAGGCCGTTTCGGCCGCCGTCGCCGAGCTGAAGAACATCTCCAAGCCGACCGCCGACGACAAGGCGATCGCCCAGGTCGGTACCATCTCGGCCAACTCGGACGAGTCGATCGGCCAGATCATCGCTGACGCGATGAAGGAAGTCGGCAAGGAAGGCGTCATCACCGTTGAAGAAGGCTCGGGCCTGGACAACGAGCTGGACGTGGTCAAGGGCATGCAGTTCGACCGCGGCTACCTGTCGCCGTACTTCATCAACAACCAGCAGTCGCAGACCGCTGACCTGGATGACCCGTTCATCCTGCTGCACGACAAGAAGATCTCCAACGTCCGTGACCTGCTGCCGGTGCTGGAAGGCGTCGCCAAGGCCGGCAAGCCGCTGCTGATCGTGGCCGAGGAAGTTGAAGGCGAAGCGCTGGCCACCCTGGTCGTCAACACCATCCGTGGCATCGTCAAGGTCGTGGCCGTCAAGGCCCCGGGCTTCGGCGACCGTCGCAAGGCGATGCTGGAAGACATGGCCGTGCTGACCGGCGGCACCGTGATCTCCGAAGAAGTCGGCCTGTCGCTGGAGAAGGCCACCATCAAGGACCTGGGTCGCGCCAAGAAGGTGCAGGTCTCCAAGGAGAACACCACCATCATCGACGGCGTCGGCGACAAGGCCAACGTTGATGCACGCGTGGCGCAGATCAAGACCCAGATCCAGGACACCTCCTCGGATTACGACCGCGAGAAGCTGCAGGAACGCGTGGCCAAGCTGGCCGGCGGTGTTGCCGTGATCAAGGTCGGCGCCTCGACCGAAATCGAAATGAAGGAAAAGAAGGATCGCGTCGACGACGCCCTGCACGCCACCCGTGCGGCCGTTGAAGAAGGCGTGGTTCCGGGCGGCGGCGTCGCCCTGGTCCGCGCGATCACCGCGCTGGCCGGCCTGAAGGGCGCCAACGAAGACCAGAACCACGGCATCCAGATCGCCCTGCGTGCGATGGAAGCCCCGCTGCGCGAGATCGTTGCCAACGCCGGTGACGAGCCGTCGGTCATCATCAACAAGGTCAAGGAAGGCACCGGCAGCTTCGGCTACAACGCCGCTACCGGCGAGTTCGGCGACATGCTGCAGTTCGGCATCCTGGACCCGACCAAGGTGACCCGTTCGGCGCTGCAGAACGCGGCCTCGATCGCTGGCCTGATGATCACCACCGAAGCCATGGTTGCCGAAGCTCCGAAGAAGGACGAGCCGGCCATGGGCGGCGCCGGTGGCATGGGCGGCATGGGTGGCATGGGCGGCATGGACTTCTAAGGTGCACGCCCGCGTCGGACGTTGCCGGCCCTGGCCGGCGCGTCTCCCCGATGCACGGAAAAACCCCGCCGCGAGGCGGGGTTTTTTTGTTGTCCGGTTGCCGCCATGGCGCCGCGTCGCTACGCTCGCAGACCATGCCTACCTCGTTCATCGTCGTCGACGACTTCCTCTCTCCAGCCGATGCACACGGCCTGCGCCAGGCCGGGTTGGGCCTGACCTACCCGGCGCAGGAGGGAGCATTCCCCGGGCGTAATTCGCTCGAACGGCTGGAGCTGGACGGCCTGTCCGAGGCCGCGTCGCGGTTGGTCAACGAGCCGCTGCGGCCGGTCAATCCGTTGCAGTCGCACGGCAAGTTCCGGCTGACCCTGGCCAGCGATGTGGGTCGCGCCAAGGTGCACACCGACCATTCGCACTGGTCCGGCATCCTCTACCTCAGCGCCCCGGAGCACTGCGAAGGGGGTACCGAGTTCTTCCGCCATCGCCGCACCAACACCGAGCGCATGGCGTTGAACGCCCACGATCTGGCTGCGCTGGGCTACGCCAACGGCGGCGACATGCATCGGGACATCATCGAGCGCGACAGCGTCGACGACAGCCAGTGGGAAATGACCATGCGCATCCCGATGCGCTTCAACCGCCTGGTGCTGCTGCGCCCGTGGTTCTGGCATACCGCCGGCCCGGCCTTCGGCGACCGGCCGGAGAATGGGCGGCTGGTCTACCTGATGTTCTTCGAGCAGGCGCGTTGAAGGGAGGTCATCCACGCATGGCGTGGATCTTATCTCTTGCCAATCTGGCACCTTGGGTGCCGAGAGCCCGGCGTGGGCGACCGTGTGGATCCAGGTCTTGCGACCGAGAAGTAGCTTGGGTCCCCACGCCGGATTCTCCCTGAACCGCC
>NZ_JCAFSW010000015.1:0-80080 GCF_059369635.1 Stenotrophomonas sp. YJH_SMC_58 | reverse complement strand
TTGAGGGCGGCACATCCTGTTTTGGTAGGTGCCAACCTTGGTTGGCACACACCGAACATGCCACCCAAGGCTGGCATCTACCAGACACGGAGCCGGGCAGGTGCGGACCGTTGGTCCGCACACCTCGATCGTTGAGGGCGGAACATCCTGTTTTGGTAGGTGCCAACCTTGGTTGGCACACCCTGAACATGCCAACCAAGGCTGGCATCCACCAGACGCGGAGCGGGGCAGGTGCGGACCGTTGGTCCGCACACCTCGATCGTTGAGGGCGGCACATCCTGTTTTGGTAGGTGCCAACCTTGGTTGGCACACCCCGAACATGCCAACCAAGGTTGGCATCTACCAGAAGCGGAGCCGGGCAGGTGCGGACCGTTGGTCCGCACACCTCGATCGTTGAGGGCGGCACATCCTGTTTTGGTAGGTGCCAACCTTGGTTGGCACACACCGAACATGCCAACCAAGGTTGGCATCTACCAGAAGCGGAGACGGGCAGGTGCGGACCGTTGGTCCGCACACATCTCTTCTTTACAGCTGGATCTGCTGGAAGTTCTCGACCCGCTCGTGGCCGTTGGCGGCCTGGCCGATGCGCGGCATCGGGTAATCATCCAGGCGATCGATCAGGCGGGTCTGCAGGCCGGCTTCGCGGGCGGCGTCCAATTCCTCCACCACATCGGACAGGAACAGGATCTCGCCGGCCGGTACGCCGATGGCCTGCACGATGCGGCGGTAGCTGTCGGCCTCGCGCTTGCCGCCGACTTCGGTATCGAACCAGCCCGACACCAGCGGGCTGAGGTCGCCGGCGTCGCTGAAACCGAAGAACAGCTTCTGCGCCGGCACCGAACCGGAGGAGTACACGTACAGCGGCAGGCCGGAAGCGTGCCAGCCCTTCAGCACCGGCGCCACTTCCGGGTAGAAGTGCGCGGTGTAGTCGCCACGGCGGTAGCCTTCGTCCCAGATCAGCCCCTGCAGCGCCTTCAGTGCGGTGTGCTTGCGGTCCTGGTCGATCCAGCCCTGCAGCGTCTCGGCCACCAGATTGTCCTGGCAGGCACCGCCGATCTCGGTAGCCACCGCGTCCAGCCAGCGGCGGACTTCAGGCTGCTGACCATGTTCGGCGACGAACGCCGGCAAGGCCTTGCGGGCATAGGGGAACAGCACGTTCTTGACGAACGAGATGCTGCTGGTAGTGCCTTCGATGTCGGTCAGGATGACGCGGGGCTGCATGGATCAGGATGCCTGGGTGGGTACGTAACGGGGGAACTTCTGCGCGATGTCGGTGCCGGTGAAGTGGCCGACCCAGCCATCCGGCTCGGTGAAGAAGCGGATCGCCACGAAGCTGGGTTCCTCGCCCATGTCGAACCAGTGGGTGGTGCCATCGGGCACGGCGATCAGGTCGTCCTTCACGCACTCGATCTCATAGACCTTGTCACCCACGTGCAGGGTGAACAGGCCGGAGCCGGCGACGAAAAAGCGCACCTCGTCTTCCTTGTGGAAGTGCTCGTCGAGGAACTTTTTCCGAAGCTCGGCGCGGTTCGGGTTGTCCGGGGCGATCGAGGCCACGTCCACGCTCTTGAAACCGCGCTCGGCCACCAGGCGGTCGATGTCGGCGCGGTACGCGGCGAACACTTCCTCCTGGCTGGCGCCCGGTGCGACCGGCGCGGTGGCCTGCCAGCGCTCGAAGGTGACGCCGATCTTCTGCAGCTCGGCAGCGATGACCGCGCCGTCCTGGGTGTCCAGCAGCGGCGATTCGGGGCGGATGTCGTCGTAGATGCGCAGTCGGCTCATGGCGGCAGCTTGAACGTCTCGGGGGGAGGACAGGGTAGCAGGGTGGGCGCAGGATGCAGATTCCGGATCGGCATCTGCACCTGTGCGCCGGTTCAGCCGCGCAGCCTGCGCAGTTCCAGCTCGCAGTGGAACAGGAATTCGAAGGCTTCCAGGTGACGGCGCGCCTCGGCCATGTCGCGGCCCCAGGCGTACAGGCCGTGGCCGTCGATCAGGTAGCCCCACAGGTTCTGCCGGTCGAGCAGGTCATCGACCTGCTTCGAAAGCACGTTCATGTCCTGGGTGTTGGCGAACACCGGTACGTCGATGGCCATCTCATGGGTGCTGTTGCCGACGAAGGCCTTCAGCAGTTCGTAGCCTTCCAGGTGCACATGACCCTGCGGCGCGTACAGGCGCGAGGCAATGGTCTGCACCGGCGAATGGGTGTGCAGCACGCAGCCGATCTCCGGGAAGCGGCGGTACAGCTGGGTGTGCAGCAGGGTTTCGGCGGAGGGGCGCAGCGGGCGGCCGACGGCCTTGCCATCGAAGTCCACCACCATGATGTCGTCCTCGATCAGGCGGCCCTTGTCCTTGCCCGAGACGGTGATCGCGGCGTGGCGGTCGTCAAGGCGGTGGGAGAAGTTGCTGCTGGTGGCCGGGGTCCAGCCGGCCTGGGCCAGTTCGCGGACGTTGTCGATCAGCAGCTGGGCCAGTTCGCCCAGGCGGGCGGTGTCGTAGGGGAAGGTGGTGGTGTCCATGGACGGCATTTTACGTGATCCGGCCCGATGCTGGGCCCGCGCGGCGACCGCCTGCCTGCTGCGTGGGCAACGCGAAGCGGTGTGCTGGCAGGCGGCGCGCAAGGGTTGGATCGAGGCAAGCACAGCGCTGGCTGAATGGGGAGGGCAGCGCTCCCGCTGGAAGCGATTCCGGTCGTGGACAGCCCTCTTGCCGCGAAACATCATCGGATTGCCGCAGAAATTCCGGCGAGCGCCAAGGAAAGGAGTACTTCGATGATCGCGCGCGCGATGGGGATGATGGGGGCGATTGGCATCATGCTTGCCAGCAGTGGCTGCACGATGGAATGGGTGAAGATGGATGCGGGTGCGCGGTCATTCGGCCCCGCCCATTCGAGTTGCAGGGCGCAGGCCGACGATCATTGGCCGGTCAGGAATGAAGTGGCCACGCGCACTGTCTACGAAGACCGCAAGGTGCCCTGCAGGCTTGATGAAGTCTGCGCCATTGACGGCAAGTACAACATGGTGCCGATGCCGAAAGAGGAGAGTTACATCGTGGACGTCAACGCGTCCGACCGCAGCAGCGAGTTCAATGCCTGCATGGCCGGTGCCGGCTGGCAGCAGCAGCTCATCTGGTTCAATCGCCGCTAGGCGGAGCCGGCGCGGCGGACGACAGCGGCTCGACCGGTTGCTGCTCAACGGACTCGAGGCAACAGTGGCCAGCGGAGAATGCCGTGGTCGTGCGAATCGTTCAGGCGTAGAGGCTTGAGACGTGCAGCGAGCAGGACAAGAACACGTACGACGTGAATGGAAAGCACGAGCGCGTGCAGCGACCGGAAATCGAGAAGGATGATGGAGATGGCTACGTGTATGCGACTGGCCGTGGCTGCGGGGCTTGCGCCGTTGACCGGCGGTTGTGCGACCGAATGGGCCCGCTTCAGTGATCATGCTGATCCGCTGGATGAGTCGCGGTGGTGCTGCAGGGCAGAGGCCAACGAGAAGTGGCCGGAGAAGATGGACGTTGTCGAGCGCACCGAAGAGATTGAGGTGCTAACGCCTGCAAGGAAGGCGAGACATGCGACGTGGATGGCAAATACAAGACGATGCTGATGCCAAAGACCGAGCGCTACACCGTGGACGTCAACGCCAGGGAGAATCACGAGCACTCCATGGGCTGCATGGGCGGCGCAGGCTGGATACAGAAGACCTTCTGGTTTGGCCGCAGATGATCATCGTCGGGCGCCCTGGTCGCTGGGAATGACCATCATCCACGCATGGCGTGGATCTACCGGACGTGCCGGGAAAGTGTCAGGGGCGGGGAGGCATGGGTTCGCGGGGGTGTCCGCGGCATGGATGCCGCGGCCAAGCCTCCAGGGATGGATTCACGGCGTCCCCCGCTAACCCATGCCTCTCCGCCAAACCCTCAACCCAGCTGTTGCTCTGGAAGTTGCTCCGGCTCCGGCGGGTGCAGGGCCGCAGGCCCTGCAATCCCTTTACTTCACCCGCAGGCGGCTGTGCCTGAAGCCGTAGCAGAAATAGATCACGAAACCGACGAACGTCCACACCCCCATCAGCATCCAGTTGTGCATCGTCATCGCCGACAGCAGGGCAAGGCAACTCAGCACGCCCAGGCTGCAGATCAGCCACGCCATCGGCATGCGGAACGGCCGCGGCAGGTCCGGCTGGGTGCGGCGCAGGATCAGCACGCCGGCGCACACGGCCGCGAATGCGATCAGTGTGCCCATCGAGGTCAGCTCGCCCAGGATGTCCAGCGGGAACAGCGCCGCCAGCAAGGCGATGCCGATGCCGGTGATCACGGTGTTGATGTGCGGAGTGCGGTACTTCGGGTGGATCCTGGTAAACACCGGCGGCAGCAGGCCGTCGCGACCCATGATCATGAAGATGCGCGGCTGGCCGATGATCATCACCAGCACCACCGAGGACAGGCCGACCAGCGCGCCGACCTCGACCACCCAGCGCAGCCAGCCCAGCTGCGGATGCGCGGCCACGGCAGTCACCACCGGCTCGTCGGTGCCGAGCAGCTGGAACGGCACCAGGCCGGTCATCACCGCGGCCATCGCGATGTAGAGCACGGTGCAGATCACCAGCGACAGCATCATGCCGAACGGCATGTCACGCTGCGGATTCTTCGATTCCTGCGCCGCCACCGACACCGCTTCGAAACCGATGTAGGCGAAGAACACCATCGCCGCGCCACGCAGCACGCCTTCCATGCCGTACTTGCCGGGGCCTTCGTTGGCCGGGATGAAGGGCGTCCAGTTGCTGGTGTCCACGTACTTCCAGCCGACCACGATGACCAGCAGGATCAGGCCGGTCTTCAGCACGACCATTGCCATGTTCATCGCCGAGGACTTGCTGATGCCGACGTAGCACAGCCAGGTCAGCAGCAGTACCAGCGCGGCGGCCGGCAGGTTGGCGATCGCGCCGGTGGGGCGCAGCTGTGCATCGAGCGGGGCGCTGACCAGCGCCGCCGGTAGATGGATGTCGAACTGGCTGAGCAGGCTGAGGAAATAGCCGGTCCAGCTGACTGCGACCGCCGAGGCGGACACGCCGTACTCGAGCACCAGCATCCAGCCGATGAACCAGGCCGAGAGCTCGCCGAAGGTGGCGTAGGTGTAGGTGTAGGCGCTGCCGGAGACCGGCACCATCGAGGCGAACTCGGCATAGGCCAGTGCGCAGAAGGCGCAACAGATGGCGGCCAGTACGAAGGACAGCATGATGGCCGGGCCAGCGTGGTTGGCGGCGGCCTGGCCGGTGATGACGAAGATGCCGCCGCCGATCACCGCGCCGATACCGAGGGCGGTCAGGCCCCAGGGGCCGAGGTGGCGGCGCAGGCTCAGGCCGTTGGCGTCTTCATGGGCGGCATGCGGGTGCTTGGTGGCCCACAGTTGCTTGAACATGTGTGGTGGTCTTGTCGAAGCGCGCCACGGGCGGCGCGCGGGGAAAACGGACGGGCCGGCGCGAGGCCGGCCCGTAGGCGGATCAGGGCGACTTGGCCAGCTTGCTGTTGCGGATGCCGTAGCCCAGGTAGATCAGCAGGCCGAGCAGCGTCCAGCCAACGAACAGATGCCAATGCACCACGAACGCCTGCCAGAACAGGAACAGGCAGGTGGCAGCGCCGAGCGGGCAGATGATCCAGACCATCGGCACGCGGAACGGGCGGTGCAGGTCCGGCTTGGTATAGCGCAGCACCAGCACGCCGACGCAGACGGTGGCGAAGGCCAGCAGGGTGCCCATCGAGACGAGTTCGCCGAGCACGTTCAGTGGCACCAGGCCGGCCAGCGCGGCAGCGATCACGCCGACCACGATGGTGGCGACGTACGGGGTGCGGAAGCGGGCGTGGACCTTGCCGAAGAACTTCGGCAGCAGGCCGTCGCGGGAGATGGTGTAGGCGATGCGGGTCTGGCCCATCATCATCACCAGCACCACCGAGGACAGGCCGGCGATGGCGCCGATTTCCACGAACGTCTTCAGCCAGGACAGGGTCGGGTAGGGCTCCAGGGCGGTCGCCACCGGCTTGTCGGTGCCCAGCAGGTGGTACGGCATCATGCCGGTCAGCACCGCGCAGACGATGATGTAGACGATGGTGCACACCGCCAGCGAGCCGAGCAGGCCGATCGGCATGTTGCGCTGTGGGTCCTTGGTTTCACCGGCGGCGGTGGAGACCGCGTCGAAGCCGATGTAGGCGAAGAACACGATGGTGGCCGCGCGGAAGATGCCGCTCCAGCCGAACTCACCCGGCACGCCGGTGTTTTCCGGGATGAACGGCTGCCAGTTGGCCGGGTCGATATGGGCCGCGCCGATGCCGATGAACAGGCAGATGACGGTGACCTTGATCGCCACGATGATGGCGTTGACGAAGGCCGACTGGGTCACGCCCACGTACAGCAGGCCGGACACCGCCGCCACGATCAGCACCGCCGGCAGGTTGAACAGCTTGCCGGAGGAGACGAACTCGCTGCCGGTCCAAGCGATGGGCGCGGCGCTGAGCAGGTCCGGGAACGGCATGTGCAGGGTGGTGGTGATGAAGCTGATCAGGTACGCCGACCAGCCCACCGCGACCGAGGCCGAGGCGAACAGGTACTCCAGCACCAGGCACCAGCCGATGAACCAGGCCATGCCTTCGCCCAAGGTGGCGTAGGAGTACGAGTAGGCACTGCCGGAGACCGGCATCATCGCCGCGAACTCGGCGTAGCACAGGCCCGCCAGGGCACAGGCGAAACCGGCCAGCACGAACGAAAGCATCACCGCCGGGCCGGCATGGTTGGCCGCCGCCTGGCCGGTCAGCACGAAGATACCAGCGCCGATCACCGCACCCACGCCAAGCAGGATGAGGTGTTTAGCCGTGAGGGTCCGTTTCAACGTGGCTTCGCCGTCCAGGCTGCCTTCGATGGGTTCGCCGGCATCGACGTGCCCGGCCGGTTCAACCGGCTTGACCCTCAACAGAGCTTTCAGCATGCAGTACTTCCTAGTGATCGGATGGGGTGGGCCGCCGATACGTTGCCGGCAACCCTGGAATGGTGAAGGCCGCGCGAACGGCCCGCTGTACCTTAGCCAAAGCTGAAGCTAACGCACAAGCGCAATCGCAACAATGAACGGCGATAATGAGCAGTATTTTTCCAGACCGCCCCCATTCATGCGCCAGACCGCCGAAACCCTTGCCGTGCTTGACGATCGCCTGCGTGGCCTGCTGCGGGACTATGCCCGCCGTGAGCCTGCCCACGACGCACTGGCTGCCGAATTCGGCACATTGCTGGACGATCCGGAAGATCCGTTCCGGCGCGAACGGCTGGCCGGGCACTTCACCGCCAGCTGCTGGCTGGTCAGTGCCGATGGCCAGCGCCTGCTGCTGACCCACCACCGCAAGCTGCAACGCTGGCTGCAGCTGGGCGGCCACGCCGACGGTGACCGCGACCTGGCCCAGGTGGCACTGAAGGAAGCCGAGGAGGAGTCGGGCCTGAGCGGCCTGGTGCTGGAAGACCCGGCTATCTTCGATCTGGACAAGCACTGGATTCCGGAGCGCAAGGATGTGCCGGGGCACTGGCACTACGACGTGCGTTTCGTGATCCGCGCGCTGGGGGGCGAAGCCTTTGTGCTCAGCGAGGAGTCACTTGACCTGGCATGGCGGCCGGTGACCGAAGTCGTGTCCGATCCGGAATCGGACGAGTCCATGCAGCGCATGGCGCGCCGGTGGCTGGCACGTTGAGGTAAAAAGGGGACGGAGGGGATTAAGTCGTTTATAGCGCATGTGCCGCAAACGACTTAATCCCCTCCGTCCCCTTTTTTCAATACAGGATGCGCGTCCGCAGCGTGCCCGGAATCGCGGCCAGTTCGTCGCGCACGGCGGCGGCCTGTTCCTCGCTGGCGGTAATGTCGATCACCACGTAACCCACCTTCGGGTCGGTGCGCAGGAACTGGCCGTCGATGTTGACGTTGTGGCGCGAGAAGATCTCGTTGACCTTGGACAGCACGCCCGGCACGTTCTGGTGGATGTGCAGCAGGCGCAGGCTGTCTTCGTGTTCGGGCAGGGTCACTTCCGGGAAGTTGACCGCCGACAGGGTGCTGCCGTTGTCGCTGTAGCGCACCAGCTTGGCCGCCACTTCCACGCCGATGTTGTCCTGCGCCTCCAGCGTGCTGCCGCCCACGTGCGGGGTCAGGATCACGTTGTCGTGGCGGGTCAGCGGCGATTCGAAGATATCGCCATTGCCCTTCGGCTCGACCGGGAACACGTCCAGCGCGGCGCCTCCGACGTGGCCGCTGGCCAGCGCCGCGTCCAGCGCATCGATGTCGACCACGGTGCCGCGCGCGGCGTTGATCAGGTGCGCGCCCTTGCGCATCTTCGCCAGCTCGGTGCTGCCAATCATCCACTGCGTGGCCGGGGTCTCCGGCACATGCAGGGTGACGATGTCGGCGCGGGCCAGCAGGTCGTCCAGGCTGGCCGCAGCACGCGCATTGCCCAGCGCCAGCTTGGTTTCCACGTCGTGGAAGATCACCTGCATGCCCAGCGATTCGGCCAGCACGCCGACCTGGGTGCCGATGTGGCCATAGCCGATGATGCCCAGGGTCTTGCCACGCACCTCATGGCTGCCGCTGGCCGACTTCGACCAGCCGCCGCGATGGCACTCGGCATTCTTCTGCGGAATGCCACGGGTCAGCATGATCGCCTCGGCAATCACCAGCTCGGCCACGCTGCGGGTGTTGGAATAGGGCGCGTTGAACACCGGGATGCCGGCCAGCTCGGCCGCGTCCAGGTCGACCTGGTTGGTGCCGATGCAGAAGCAGCCCACCGCGATCAGGCGCTTGGCCTCGGCCAGTACCTCGGCGCTGAGCTGGGTGCGCGAACGGATGCCGACGATGTGCGCCTCGGCGATGCGCGCCTTCAGTTCGTCCTCGGGCAGTGCCTTGGTGTGCGCCTCGATCTGGCTGTAGCCGGCGGCGCTGAACACCTCCACGGCGGTCTGGCTGACCCCCTCCAGCAACAGCACGCGGATATCCTGCTTGGGGAACGAGGTCTTCTTCGGCGACATGGGGCGACACGGCCAGTGGGACAGGGGCTGACCACTATGCCAGATCGCAACGCCCATGGTGCAGTGCGCAATTGGTTGCATCCGTAGCTATCTGCACGGCTGCGGGGCTGGACGCTGGCGCGTGCCGCTGGCACGCTTGCCCGTTCTTCACGCACCGCGCTGGACCGTCATGACCGATTCCCGCATTGCCTCGCTGCAGCAGGCCTGTCCCGGCCTGAAGCTGAAGACCGACCCGGCCGACCTGGAGCACTACGGGCGCGACTGGACCCGGCGCTGGACGCCGGCGCCGCTGGCGATCGCGCTGCCGGCCACGGTCGAGGAAGTGCAGGCGGTGATGCGCTGGAGCGCAGACGAGGGCGTGGCCGTGGTGCCGTCCGGTGGCCGCACCGGTCTCTCCGGTGGCGCGGTGGCCGCCAACGGCGAGCTGGTGCTCAGCCTGGAGCGGATGAACAAGGCGCTGGCCTACGACGCGGTCGATCGCACTCTGGTGGTGCAGGCCGGCATGCCGCTGGAAGCAGTGCACAACGCCGCGCTGGACCACGGCCTGATCTACCCGGTGGATTTCGCCGCGCGTGGTTCCTGCACGATCGGCGGCAACATCGCCACCAATGCCGGCGGCATCCGCGTGATCCGCTACGGCAACACCCGCGAGTGGATCGCCGGGCTGAAGGTGGTCACCGCCAGCGGCGAACTGCTGGAGCTCAACAAGGGCCTGATCAAGAACTCCAGCGGCTATGACTTCCGCCAGCTGCTGATCGGTTCGGAAGGCACGCTGGGCGTGATCGTCGAAGCGACGGTGAAGCTGACCGATCCGCCGCCGGCCAGCAACGTGATGCTGCTGGCGCTGCCCAGCTTCGAAGTGCTGATGCAGGTATTCGCCGCGTTCCGCGCGCGGCTGCAGCTGCAGGCCTTCGAATTCTTTACCGACCGGGCGCTGGAGCACGTGCTGGCGCATGGTGCGCAGGCACCGTTCGACGAGGTGCATCCGTACTACGTGGTCACCGAGTTCGCCGCCAACGACGAAGCGCAGGAAGCGGCGGCGATGGCGGCCTTCGAGGACTGCATGGGCAACGGCTGGGTCAGCGACGGCGTGATCAGTGCCAGCGATGCCCAGGCCGCCCAGTTGTGGCGCCTGCGCGAAGGCATCACCGAATCGCTGGCGCGCTACAAGCCCTACAAGAACGACGTCTCGGTGCGGATCTCGGCGATGCCGGCGTTCCTGGCCGAGACCCAGGCATTGATCGGGCAGGCCTACCCGCACTTCGACGTGGTCTGGTTCGGCCATATCGGTGACGGCAACCTGCACATCAACGTGCTCAAGCCCGATGACACCAGCGACGCCGATTTCGTGGCGCAGTGCGAGCATGTGACCAAGCTGCTGGCGCAGGTGCTGGCCCGGTTCGATGGCAGCATCTCGGCTGAACACGGCATCGGCCTGGTCAAGAAGGGCTACCTGGACAGCACCCGCGGCCCGGCCGAGATCGCCCTGATGAAGGCGGTCAAACGCGCGTTCGATCCCCAAGCGCGGCTGAATCCCGGCAAGCTGTTCGACGTTTGAGCCGGGCAAATCCTTCACGCACCCGTTACGCTCCACGCTTCCTCACAACCGGCTTCGAACCGATGACCCGTCCGCTTCTGCTGCTCGCCCTGCTGTCCCTGCCGCTGGCCGGCTTTGCTTCCAGCTTCGCCGGCACCTCGGCCGGTTCCGCCACCGGTGCATCGTCGGGCTCTTCGGCCAGCAGCTCGGGCGACGACAAGGTGGTGCAGGCTGCACGCGACGATGCCGCTGCGTTCGTCGCCAGCGATGGCCAGATCCGTGGCGCCCGCCTGCAGGCCGCACTGGTGCACCTGCGTGAGCAGAGCGCTGCCGCACAGCAGCAGAGCGACCTGGAACTGGCCCGCGCGCTGCTGGCGCGTTGATCCCGGGTAGTGCCGGCCGCTGGCTGGCAACGCCATGACATCTGCACGGAACGCAGCCAGGCATGGCCTGGCTCTACTGCTGGCCGTTCCGGCCGCACATGCCAGCGGAGACCTGCGCCTGGATCCGGAAGGGCTGAGCCCTGCACAGCAGCAGGTGGCGATGCAGACCCTGGCCGACGTGCAGTCCTTGCTGCCAGATGGCCTGCTGCGCGCACTGCCAGCACACGTGCAGGTGCGTTGGAGCGACCACCTGCCGGCCGATGTGCATGGTCGCGCTTTCGCCGGCCGCATCGACCTGCGTCGCGAGCTGCTGGATGATGCCGTGCCCGGCGCACGCCGTGCACGACGCAGCGCGCTGGTGCATGAACTGACCCATATTGCAGACCGTAGCGGCGCGAACTGGTCGCGCAGTGCGCGCTGGCGCGACCTGGCCGGATGGCAGCGCAAGCCCTGGCATCTCGGCCGTGGTGGCAACGACTTCCGTGACCGTAGTCCGGATGCCTATGAACTGAAGGATCCGGCCGAGTACCTGGCAGTGAACGCCGAGCATTTCGTGCTCGACAGCGAGTTTGCCTGCCGGCGCCCGGCGCTGGCGCGGTGGTACCAGGCGCATTTCGGAAAACCGCCGTCGCTGCCACAGCCCCAGTGCGCTACGACGCTTCCCTTGCTCCAGGCCGAGTCGGAAGAAGGCGCTGCGTCGCTGCTGCAACTCGATCCTTCGCGCGTCTACGCCGTGGACTACCTGTTCGCCGAAGGCAGTTCGCAGCCGATGAGCCGCTGGGGGCACAGCATGCTGCGGCTGGTGATCTGCCGGCCGGGCCGTGCGCCGGGGCCAGACTGCCGCCTGGACCTGGAGTACCACCGCGCGCTGTCGTTCCGCGCATTCGTAGGTGATGTGCAGATTTCCAACTGGCGTGGCCTGACCGGCGGCTATCCCTCGCGCCTGTTCGTGCTGCCGCTGCAGCAGGTGGTGGACGAGTACACCAAGGTGGAACTGCGTGGGTTGCAGTCGCTGCCGTTGCAGTTGTCGCCCGGCGAGATCGCCGGCCTGCTCGAGCGCACCGCGCAGGTGCACTGGAGCTATGACGGGCGCTATTACTTCGTCAGCAACAACTGCGCGGTGGAAACCGCAAAGCTGCTGCAGGCGGGTGTGCCGCGCCTGGGGGAGGCCGGGCTGGCCCAGCTGAGTCCGCGCGGGTTGAAGCGTCGGCTGTCCCGGCTGCATGTGCTGGACGAGCAGGTGCTGACGGACCGCAATGCAGCCCAGGCGCAGGGCTACTACTTTGCCTCGGCGCGCGATCACTATCAGCAGTTGTTCGCGGTGGCGAGCTCACAGCTGGGGCTGCCGGTGCGCGATGTGCGCGCCTGGCTGAAGCTGCCCGCACAGCAGCGTGCGCAGTGGCTGCTGCAGGGTGACCTGCGTGCCAGCGCCGGGCTGCTGCTGCTGGAACAGGCTGCGCAACGCCGCGCCGAACTGCGCGCGCGCGATGTGCTGAAACGGCGCCTGCTGGCGGCACCGGACAGTGCCGAGACGCGCGGCCTGCGCCAGCTGCTGGAGCAGGGTGGGCAATGGCTGCGCCCGGGTGCGCTGCTGGTCGACGCTGGCTACGGGTTGCTGCTTGCCGATGAGCAGGCGGTGCTGGCCGAAGCGGTTGCCACTGCCAGCGCAGAGGCGGTGCCGGCCTGGCAGGCGCTGCGCGTGCAGCTGCGCCAGCAGTTGCCGGCGGGCCAGCGCAACGAGATGGATGCGATCGACGCCAATCTCGCCGCGCTCGGCGCACGCCTGCGCGAACAGGCAGCCACGCCCGCTACTGGCGCGGAAGCTCGATGACGAAGCGGCTGCCGCCGGCGCTGCCGGGCGTGCAGTAGACGCGGCCGCCATGTGCATCGGCGATGGCCTTGACCACCGCCAGGCCCAGCCCGCTGCCGCCGCCCTGGCGCGAGCGCGAGCCGTCGGCGCGCATGAACGGAGTGAAGATGTCGGTGTGAAGTTCCGGGTCGATGCCCGGGCCTTCGTCCTCGATCGCCACCTGCACGTGTCCGGGCGTGTCGTGCACGGCAATCCGCACCTTGCCCGGGCTGGCGTAGCGGCGCGCATTCTCCAGCAGTGCCAGCAGGGCCTGGCGCAAGCGTGTCGGGTCACAGTGCGCGTTGTGTTCCTCGCGGCTGGTTTCCAGCTCCAGCACGAAGCCGGCGGCGCGGAACTGCGGGTCGACCAGGGTCATCACCGAATGCACTTCGGCCACCACGTCGGTGCGCGCGCGGCGTACGTCCAACCGCGCGTTGTCGGACAGGCTCAACACGCGCAGATCCTCGATCAGGCGTGAGAGGCCTTCGACCTGTGCCAGCAGGCTGCGGAACTGGGACTCGTCTGGCTGGAACACGCCCTCGGCCAGCCCCTGCAGGCGACCACGCAGGATCGTCACCGGAGTCCGCAGTTCATGGGCAATGGCCGCATGCCACATCGCGCGCTCGCTCTCCATGTGCTGCAGGCGGCGCGCCATCGCATTGAAATCCTCGACCAGGGTGGCCACTTCGCCGGGCGAGTTTTCCTGGGCGCTGGCGCGCGCACCGAGGTCGCCGCCGGCAAGCGCGCGCACGCTGTCAACCAGTGAATTCAACGGCGACAGGATGCGATGGGCAAGACGGAACGAGGCGGCGATGGCCAGTGCCAGGCCGGTCAGGATCACCCCGACCATCCATGCCAGCTCCGGCCCGGTCGGCAGCCAGCTTTCGGGCTCTTCGGCACTGCCGGGGAAGAACTCGACCAGCACCGCGTACAGCAGCCACGACGACAGGATCATCATGACGATGACGCCGATCACCATCAGCGACATCGAGACGATGATGTGGCGGCTGAGCCCGGAGCGGCGCAGGCGGGCCATCAGCGGTCGGCCATCAACCGGTAGCCGACACCGCGCACGCTGGCCGGGACATTGACCATGCCCACTTCATCCAGCTTGCGGCGCAGCTTGCTGACATGGCTGTCGACCGTGCGCTCCAGCGCCTCGCTTTCCGGCAGGCATTCGTGCATCAGTTCGCTGCGGCTGAAGATGCGGGTCGGCGCCAGCGCCATGCAGTGCAGCAGCTTGAACTCGGTGAGGGTGAGCAGCACTTCGTGGCTGTAGCCGTCGCCTTCCACATGCACGGCATGGGTGGCCGAGTCGATCAGCAACGGGCCCGCGCGCAGTGCGGTCGGTGCGTCCACGCGTGAGGCACGCAGCGTACGCCGCAATACTGCGCGGACGCGCGCGGCGACTTCGGCCGGATTGAATGGCTTGACCACATAGTCGTCGGCGCCCATGCGCAGCGCAGTCAGCTTGTCCAGGTCCTGGTCCAGCGCGGTCAGCATGATCACCGGCGTTTCGCCGCGCTGGCGCAGCTGGGTCAGTACGCTCCAGCCATCCAGCCGCGGCAGCTGTACGTCGAGCAGGACCAGGTCGGGGCGGGCGCTGCGGTGCAGGTCCAGTGCACTGTGGCCATCGGCGGCACGCAGGGTGCGTAGTCCTTCGCGTTCCAGGTAGGCGGTAAGAATATCGGCGATCTCGGCCTCATCCTCGACGATCAGGACGAGGGCGGCGAGGGCAGGGGAGGCATGCATGCAGGGGCGGGGCCTTAAGGTGCTTGCCTCCATCGTATCTCCACAGTTCCTCCATCGAAACCCCATCATCGCCCCGCAGACTGCACGCTTCAGAACCTATCAGCCGCCCGCGCGGCATTGTGCACAGCAATGAGAACCTTCAGGACTCCGGTCGCGTTGATCGCGGCCCTCGCCCTGGCCATGACGGCCTGCTCCGCCCCCGAAGCCACGCCCGAAGCGGCACCGCGCGTCAGCGTGGTCACTGTCGGCCCGCAGGTCGTGCAGCGCGATGACGAACTGCCCGGCCGCGTGGCCGCCGTACGCACCGCACAGATCCGTGCCCAGGTGGGCGGCATCGTGCAGCGCCGGCTGTTTGAGCAGGGTGCGGAAGTGCGCGCCGGCCAGGCCCTGTTCCAGATCGATCCGGCGGCGTTCCGTGCCGATGTCGACTCCGCACTGGCCGCGCTGCAGCGCAGTGAGGCAGCCCTGGGCCGCAGCCGCGTGCAGTCGCAGCGCCTGCATGCGCTGGCGGCCGCGCAGGCGGTCAGCCAGCAGCACCGCGACGATGCCAGTGCCGAGTACGAACAGGCCCGTGCCGCGGTGAACGAGGCGCGCGCGATTCTGGCGCGCCGCCAGCTCGACCTGCGCCATGCCACGGTCAGTGCACCGATTGCCGGCCGCATCGACCAGGCGCTGGTGACCGAAGGTGCACTGGTCGGCGTGGCCGATGCCGAGCCGATGGCGGTGGTGCAGCAGATCGACCAGGTCTACGTCGATGTGCGCCAGCCAGCGGCGCAGCTGGAGTCGCTGCAACGCAATGCCGGTGGCGGCGAGCTGCCGGTGACGATCATCGGTGCGGCCGGCAAGCCGCTGCCCGAACGTGGCCAGATGCTGTTCTCCGGTATCAATGTCGATGCGCGCACCGGTGATGTGATCCTGCGCATCCTGGTCGACAACCGGCAGCGCCAGCTGCTGCCCGGCATGTACGTGCGCGCGAAGGTGCCGCGGGGTGCGCCGGCCAGCGCACTGACCGTGCCGCAGCAGGCCGTGCTGCGCAGTGCCGGTGGCCAGGCCTATGCCTGGGTGATCGCTGGCGATGGCAAGGCGGTGATCCGCACGCTGGAAGTGGACGGTAGTGTCGATCGCCAATGGCTGGTGCGCACCGGCCTGAAGGTGGGCGAAAAGGTGGTGGTCGAAGGCCAGGAACGCCTGCAGGAAGGCGTGGTGGTCGATGCGCGCGACTGGCAGATGCCGGTCGCCAGCGCCAGCGCGGTGCAGGCCGGCAGCAAGGGCTGAGCCTCTACCGGGCCGGTCCCTCCAGGAAAATCCAACATGGCACGTTTCTTCATCGATCGCCCGGTGTTCGCCTGGGTGCTGGCGATCTTCATCATCCTGGCCGGTGTGCTGGCGATCCCGCGGCTGGCGGTGGAGCGCTATCCGGCGGTTGCCCCGCCCAGCGTCAGCATCTATGCCAGTTACCCGGGTGCGAGCCCGCAGACGCTGAATGACGCGGTGGTCGGCCTGATCGAGCGCGAGCTGTCCAGCGTCAAGCACCTGCTGTACTTCGAGTCGTCGGTGGACACGTCCGGCGAAGCCTCGATCACCGCCACCTTCAAGCCGGGCACCAACCCGGAGCTGGCGCAGGTGGACGTGCAGAACCGGATCAAGGCGATCGAGCCGCGCCTGCCGCGCAGCGTGCGCCAGAACGGCCTGTTCGTGGAGGCCGCCGATTCCGGTTTCCTGATGCTGGTCGGCCTGCGTTCG
Source organism: Stenotrophomonas sp. YJH_SMC_58 (assembly GCF_059369635.1). Lineage (NCBI taxonomy): Bacteria > Pseudomonadati > Pseudomonadota > Gammaproteobacteria > Lysobacterales > Lysobacteraceae > Stenotrophomonas > Stenotrophomonas sp. YJH_SMC_58. The sequence goes on along the minus strand of NZ_JCAFSW010000015.1, from coordinate 63,776 downwards.
CCGGATGCCAGCGTCAGCGAGGCCGCACTGGGCGACTTCATGGCGCGCAACATCATCGAGGAGCTGCGCCGCATCGATGGCGTCGGCCGCGTGCAGCTGTTCGGTGCCGAACAGGCGATGCGCGTGTGGCTGGACCCGACCCGGTTGACCGGCTATGGGCTGACCATGGGTGACGTGGCCGCTGCCATCGAGCAGCAGAACCTGGAGATCTCGCCGGGGCGCATCGGCGATTCTCCGGGTGTTCCGGGCCAGCGCATCACCGTGCCGTTGAGTGCCGATGGCCAGCTGTCCACGCCGGAGCAGTTCGCTGCCATCGTGCTGCGCGCCGGGGCCGACGGCTCGCGGGTGGTGCTGGGCGATGTCGCCCGCGTTGAACTGGGCGCGCAGAGCTATGCCTGGGGCACCCGCGAGGATGGTCATCCGGCCACCGCCGCCGGCGTGCAGCTGCGTCCTGGCGCGAACGCGGTTCGCACCGCGTCGGCGGTGCGCGAGCGCATGGCCGAGCTGGCGCCGCTGTTGCCGCGCGGCGTGGAGGCGAGCATTCCGTTCGACACCGCACCGTTCGTCAAGATCTCGATCCAGAAGGTGGTGCAGACGCTGCTGGAGGCGATGCTGCTGGTGTTCGCAGTGATGTACCTGTTTCTGCAGAACTGGCGCTACACGCTGATTCCGGCACTGGTCGCACCGATCGCGTTGCTGGGCACCTTCGCGGTGATGCTGGCGCTGGGCTTCTCGATCAACGTGCTGACCATGTTCGGCATGGTGCTGGCGATCGGCATCATCGTCGACGACGCCATCGTGGTGGTCGAGGGCGTGGAACGGCTCATGGCCGAGGAAGGCCTGCCGCCGCGCGAGGCCACCATCAAGGCGATGCGCGAACTGACCGGTGCGGTGATCGGCATCACCCTGGTGCTGACCGCGGTGTTCATTCCGATGGCGCTGGCCAGCGGCTCGGTGGGTGCGATCTACCGCCAGTTCACCGTGGCGATGGCGGTGTCGATCCTGTTCTCGGCGCTGCTGGCATTGAGCCTGACGCCGGCGCTGTGCGCGACCCTGCTGCGCCCGAACACCCATGGCCACCATGGTCGGGGCGGTCTGTTCGGCGCCTTCAATCGTGGCTTCGAACGGATGACCGGGCGCTACCAGCGTGGCGTGGCGTCGGTGCTGCAGCGGAGCGGGCGGGTCATGGGCGTGTTCGCCGCGCTGGTGGCGGCGCTGCTGCTGGGCCTGCACTGGCTGCCGGGCGCCTTCCTGCCGGAAGAGGACCAGGGCTACTTCATGACCTCGATCCAGCTGCCGGCCGAAGCCACCGCCGAACGCACGCTGGCCGTGGTCGAAGCCTACGAACGGCACGTGGCGTCACGCCCGGGCATCGGCTCCAACCAGTCGATCCTCGGCTACAGCTTCTCCGGTTCCGGCCCGAGCGCGGCGCTGACCTACACGATGCTGAAGGACTGGGGCGAGCGTGCAGGGGCCACCGCGGCCGGCGAAGTGGAGGCCGCGCAGAAGGCGATGGCGACGATTGCCGAGGGCGAGGTGATGAGCGTGATGCCGCCGGCGATCGACAGCCTGGGCCGTTCGTCCGGCTTCTCGCTGGCGCTGCAGGCGCGCACCGGGCAGAGCCAGGCCGAACTGCGTGCGGCCCTGCAGCAGCTGCTGAAGCTGGCCGAGGCCAGTCCGCTGCTGTCGGAGGTGCATGCCGATGGCCTGCCGGCAGGTACCAGCGTGCGGCTGGACATCGACCGTGCCAAGGCCGAGGCGATGGGCGTGGGGTTCGAGCAGATCAGCAGCACGCTGTCGGCGGCGATGGGCTCGCAGTACGTCAACGACTTCCCCAACAAGGGGCGGCTGCAGCAGGTGATCCTGCAGGCCGATGCACCCCACCGGATGGAGCTGGAGGATGTTCTGAGGCTGTACGTGCGCAACAGCGAAGGCGGCATGGTGGCGTTGTCGGAACTGGTGACGCCGCACTGGACCGAGGCGCCGCTGCAGCTGCAGCGCTATCTCGGCTTCCCGGCGCTGAACCTGTCCGGCGCACCGGCCTCCGGCGTGTCGACCGGCCAGGCCATGGCGGAGATGGAGCGGTTGGCGGAGAAGCTGCCGTCCGGTTTTGCCCTGCAGTGGACCAGCCAGTCGCTGCAGGAGCGGGAGTCCGGCGCGCAGGCGCCGTGGTTGCTGCTGTTGTCGATGCTGGTGGTGTTCCTGGTGCTGGCGGCACTGTACGAGAGCTGGTCGATCCCGCTGGCGGTGATGCTGGTGGTGCCGCTGGGCCTGCTCGGTGCGGTTGCTGCGGTGCTGTTGCGGGGCATGCCCAACGACGTGTTCTTCAAGGTCGGCATGATCACCGTGATCGGGCTGTCGGCGAAGAACGCAATCCTCATCGTCGAGTTCGCGCGCCAGCTGCAGCAGCAGGGTCGCGGCCTGGTTGAAGCGGCGCTGGAGGCGGCGCGGCTGCGCCTGCGGCCGATCGTGATGACCTCGTTGGCGTTCGCGCTGGGCGTGGTGCCGCTGATGCTGGCGCAGGGCGCGTCGAAGGAAACCCAGCAGGCGATTGGAACCGGTGTGTTCGGCGGCATGGTCAGTGCGACGGTGCTGGCGGTGTTCTTCGTGCCGGTCTTCTATGTAGTGGTGCAGGGCGCGCGGCAGTGGATCGCGCAACGCCTGCGCAGGCGCCGGCCGATGCCGGAAGGATCCGTGGATGGAACGGGACATCGTTGAAGACCTGCATGAGCGGCAGTTGGCAGCGCTGGAACAGCGCCTGCGGCAGGCATTGCTGGATGACGACCACGATGCGCTGACCGTGCTGGTATCGCCGGCATTGTTCATGATGGACGGGCAGGGCGGACGCTTGCTCGACCTGCCGTGGCTGGGCGACTGGCTTGCCGGAAACCTGCACGTGCGCAGCCTGCAGTCGTACGCGGTGGAAACGCTGCTGTGCGGACGCCTGGCGTTGTTGTCCAGCGACGTGCGCTTGTCGGTGCGCGGGCAGGGCCAGGAGCGCGAGCTGAAACTGCGTCTGCTGCGGGTGTGGACCTGCAGTTCCGGCGAAAGCGGCGCGCAGCTGTTGTCGATGGCGGTACTGGCCGCATGAGCGCGGTCAGGCCGCTTTCAGGCCGCTTTCAGGCCCAGCTCACCGACAGGTGGTAGGGTCGAGCCTCTCTGTAGTGTCGACAAGGAGTCGAGCCATGCGTGTAGTACCCAGTCTGTTGGCAGCCTCCCTCGGGTTGGTGCTGGCCGCGTGCCAGCCGGCCCAGCCGCCCGCCGCAGGCGGCAATGACGCCCCGCCTGCCGCGCCGCAGCCGAGCGCCAGCATCGAAGGTGGCAGCGAGACCACGTACCAGTGTGGTGATCTGAGCGTGCGCGCGACCTTCAATGGCGAGGATGCGGCCACGGTGGTGATCGGCGAACGCACCTTGGCCATGAGCTCCGAGCGTGCGGCGTCGGGTGCCAAGTACGGCGATGGCAAGGGCAACAGCTTCTGGACCAAGGGCAGCGATGACGGCCTGTTGAGCCTGAAGGGCGAGGCGGACCGAGAGTGCCATGCGCTCGAAGCCACTGAAGGCGATGGCAGCGCCGGCAATGCCGCATTCCGTGCCACCGGCAATGAGCCGGGCTGGCTGGCGGTTGTCGACGGCGACACGCCGGGCCTGCAGGTGGAAGTGGATTACGGTGAGCGTCGTTTCGATGTCGCCAAGCCCACCGCAGGTGCTGACGGCTGGAGTGGCAAGGCGTCCGATGGCACCGACGTCAAGCTCAGCTTCCAGCGCACGACCTGCCAGGACGACATGAGTGGCGAGGCGTTCGATGCCAGGGTGAACCTGACCATCGGCACCCGCCAGTACCACGGCTGCGGCAATTTCGGCGCGAAGCAGCCGTAAGCTACCTGTAGAGCCGAGCCACGCTCGGCTGCAGTCCCTCTCCAACGCACAGCAGCCGTGCGTGGGCTCCTTGCTACACGACTGCTACATCCGATGGCCTGCCTGCGGCGAACACGCCGCAGGCAGGGACAGGCAGCCGATCAGCGCGAGGCGCTTAGTCGGCACGGCCCGCGAATTCGCCGGTGGCGGTGTTCACCAGCACGCGTTCGCCGTTGACGATGTACTCCGGCACCATGATCTCGATGCCGGTGTTGAGCTTGGCCGGCTTCGGGCGCTTGGTGGCGGTGCCACCCTTCAGTTCCGGCGGCGTCTCGATCACTTCCAGCACCACCGAGGCCGGCAGCTGGATCGCCACCGGCTGCTCGTCGATGACCTGCACGTAGATGCCGGTCAGGCCGTCGGTGATGTAGCCGGCGTCATCGCCGATCACGTCCGCGTCCAGGGTGTAGGGGGTGTAGTCCTCGTCATCGAGGAAGACGAAGGCGTCGCCGTCCTTGTACGAATAGGTGGACTGGCGGCGCAGCAGTTCGACCTCGACCAGGTTGTCGTCGGCATCGAAGCTGGCGTCGAGCTTGTTGCCGCCCGGCACGCTGTACATGATGAAGCGGAAGCGGACGTTGCCGCCGCGACCCTGCGGCGAGCTGCGCTCGATGTCGCGGATCTGGTACACGCCGTTGTTGTACTCGACGACGTTGCCCTTCTTGATGTCGTTGGCTTTCATGGTGATCTAGGTCGTTGGGGGAGGGCGCCGTCCCGGCGCCCGTGGGGAATCACTTCGGAGCGAGGCGGGTAGCGCCGTCCAGGCGGATGGTCTCGCCGTTGAGGTAGGTGTTGCCGAGGATGAAGCCGACCAGGCTGGCGAAGTCTTCCGGCTTGCCCAGGCGTGACGGGAACGGAATCGAGGCGGCCAGCGACTGCTGCACGGCTTCGGGCATGCCGTCGACCATCGGCGTCCAGAACACGCCCGGAGCAATCGTATTGACGCGGATGCCGAAGCGCGACAGTTCGCGCGCCATCGGCAGCGTCATCGAGACCACGCCGCCCTTGCTGGCGGCATACGCGGCCTGGCCGATCTGGCCTTCATAGGCGGCGATGCTGGCGGTGTTGATGATCACGCCGCGCTCGCCGTCAGTGCCCGCTTCGTTGTGCTGCATGCGGTTGGCCGCGGCCTTGGCCACGTTGAAGCTGCCGACCAGGTTCACCATCACCGTGCCCTGGAAGCCGGCCAGCGGCATCGGGCCTTCCTTCCCCAGCACGCGGCCGGCGCCGAGGATGCCGGCGCAGTTCATCGCCACGTTCAGGCCGCCGAGGAAATCGTGGGCCTGGTCGATGGCCGCGGTCACCGCCGCCTCATCGCTGACGTTGACGTTGAAATAGCGGGCCTTGTCGGCACCCAGCCCGGCAATGGCGGCAGCGCCCTTGTCGTCGTTGAGGTCGAACAGGGCCACCTTGCCGCCCTGGGCGACGAGGTGCTGGGCCACGGCCAGGCCGAGGCCGGAGACGCCGCCAGTGATCACGGCACGTACGGAAGACAGCTGCATTGAACGGTCCTGCAGGTTCGAGAACCGCCGATTCTAACGGAAGCCGCGACCGCCGCTGTTGTGCACTGCGCCGCCTTTGCGGGGCGGCGCAGTGCGGCGGTCAACCGGCGGCGGCCAGCGCCTGCCCGGTGCGGCTGGCGGTGGCGCGGCCGAGCAGGCCGGCCAGCCAGCGGCCGGTCTCGGCCAGTGCCGGCAGGTCCACGCCGCTGTCCAGGCCGAGGCCCTGCAGCAGGTAGACCACGTCTTCGCTGGCCACATTGCCGCTGGCGCCCTTGGCATACGGGCAGCCACCGGCACCCGACACCGCACTGTCGACCACGCGCACGCCTGCTTCCAGGCAGGTGGCGATGTTGGCGATGGCCTGGCCGTACGTATCGTGGAAGTGCACGGCCAGTGCTTCCATCGGAATCTCGGCAGCGACCGCCTGCAGCATCGCCCGTGCCTTGCGTGGTGTGCCGACGCCGATGGTGTCGCCCAGCGAGATTTCGTAGCAGCCCATCTGGTGCAGGGCGCGTGCAACGCGCACCACATCAGCCAGCGGCACTTCGCCCTGGTAGGGGCAGCCGAGCACGGTGGAGACGTAGCCGCGCACGCGCACGCCATCGGCGGCGGCACGGCGCAGGATCGGCTCGAAGCGCGCCAGCGATTCATCGATGCCGGCATTGGTATTGGTGCGGTTGAACGCCTCGGACGCGGCGGTGAACACCGCTACTTCCTCGACGCCCACCGCACGGGCGCGGTCGTAGCCCTGTTCGTTCGGCACCAGTACCGGGTAGTGGATGCCGGGCCGGCGCTGGATGCCGGCATAGACCTCGGCGGCATCGGCCAGCTGCGGGATCCACTTCGGGCTGACGAAGCTGGTCGCCTCGATGCTGCGCAGCCCGGTGGCCGACAGGCGGTTGATCAGTTCGATCTTGTCGGCGGTGGAGACCGACTGCTTTTCGTTCTGCAGGCCGTCACGCGGCCCGACCTCGACGATGCGGACGTAGTCGCTCATGCGGTTGCCCCATTGGCGGGGCGGTGGCAGACCGCCTCGATGTTGTTGCCATCCGGGTCCAGCACGAAGGCGCCGTAGTAGTCCGGGTGATACCACGGGCGCAGGCCCGGGGCGCCGTTGTCGCGGCCACCGGCGGCGAGGGCGGCGGCATGGAAGGCGTCCACCTGGTCGCGGCTGGCGCAGGCGAAGGCCACGTGCACGCCATGGCTGGCGGTGCCGCCATTGCCAAGCCAAAAGAACGGCTTGCCGTCGCGGCCGAAGCCGATGTGGTCGTGCGCGCCGGTCTGTTCGGCGGTCACTTCCATCACCACGCCGATCTGCAGTGGCGCCAGTGCCTGCAGGAAGAAGGCCTTGCTGCGCGCCAGGTCGGCGCTGGTCAAACCAAGGTGATCGAGCATGTTCAGGCTTCCGTGACCCAATGGGGCGCGCGCTTGTCGAGGAAGGCGCCCAGGCCTTCCTGGCCCTCGGCCGACACCCGCAGGCGCGCGATCAGGGCGGCATTATCGCGATCCAGGGTGTCGCGGTCATGGCTGTCGCGGACCTGGCGGACCAGTTGCTTGGCGGTGGACGAGGCGATCGGGCCGGCCTTGTCGAGCAGGGCCAGCTGGCGTTGCACGGCCTCGTCCAGGCGTTCGGGCTCGACCAGCTGGTGGACCAGGCCGATGCGCAGCGCGGTGTCGGCGTCGAAATGCTCGCCGGTGGCGAACCAACGGCGGGCCTGGCGCGGGCCGATGGCTTCGATCACATAGGGCGAGATCACCGCCGGCAGCAGGCCCAGGCGGCTTTCGGTCAGGCCGAAGCGGGCCGAGGTGCTGGCGATGGCAATGTCGCAGCAGGCGACCAGGCCGACGCCGCCACCGAAGGCCGCGCCATGGACCCGGGCCAGGGTCGGCTTGGGCAGCTCGTCCAGGGTGCGCATCAGCCGGGCCAGGGCCAGCGAGTCCTCGCGGTTATCGGCTTCGCTGGCCGCCGCCATGCCGCGCATCCACTGCATGTCGGCACCTGCCGAGAAGGAGGCGCCGTGGCCGGCCAGCACCACCGCGCGCACCGAAGCATCGTGGCCGGCGGCCTCCAGTGCGGCGGTCAGCCGGGCGATCAGCCCGGCGTCAAAGGCGTTGTGCAGCTCCGGCCGGTTCAGCCAGAGAGTGAGGACGGCGCCGCTGCGCTCGATCTGCAAAGCATCGTTCATGGGATTCCAGGGTCACTCCATACCTGTATGGATCATAGCGGGCCATTGGTCATGGGCCATGACGCGACGCGGGAATGTTAGAATCGAGAACCATTTACATCCAGCAGAGAACACGCTAGATGACGCTGTCCGAACTGCCGCTGCACACCTCGGCCGTGGTCGAGTCCGTGCAGGACCTGCATGCCAACGATGCCATCGCCCGTCGCCTGCGCGAGCTGGGTTTCGTGAAGGGCGAGGAAGTGCGCCTGGTGGCCAAGGGTCCGGTGGGGGGAGAGCCGCTGCTGGTGCAGGTCGGGTTCACCCGTTTCGCGCTGCGGATCAGTGAAGCCAAGCGGGTCGTGGTCGACGCCGCCAGCCAGGAACGACGCGCATGACTGCTACTGCCACTACCGCCCCCCTGCGCGTTGCGCTGGTTGGTAACCCCAACAGCGGCAAGACCGCACTGTTCAACCAGCTGACCGGCAGCCGGCAGAAGGTTGCCAACTACACCGGCGTCACCGTCGAGCGCAAGGAAGGCCGTCTGCGTGCGCCGTCCGGCCGCGAGTTCGCGGTACTCGACCTTCCGGGCGCCTACAGCCTGCATCCGGCCAGCCTGGACGAGGCGATCACCCGTGACCTGTGCCGGGGCTTCTACCCGGGCGAAGCCGCGCCGGATGTGCTGCTGTGCGTGATCGACGCCACCAACCTGCGTCTGCACCTGCGCTTCGCGCTGGAACTGCGCGAGCTGGGCAGGCCGATGGTGGTGGCGCTGAACATGGTTGATGCGGCCCAGCGCCGTGGCATCCAGGTGGACGTGGCCGCGCTGGAGCGCGAGCTGGGCGTGCCGGTAGTGGAGACCGTGGCGGTGCGCAAGCAGGGCGCCAAGGCCCTGGTCGAACGCCTGGATGCGATGGTCCCGCACCTGGATGCACCGGTGCCGGGCCCGGACGGTGGCATCGATTACCACGCCAGGGTGCGCGAGATCCTGTCGGTGGCCGTGCGCATGCCGGCGCGGACCGCGAAGATCGACGACGCGCTGGACCGCTGGCTGCTGCACCCGGTGTTCGGGCTGATCAGCCTGGCGGTGGTGATGTTCCTGATCTTCCAGGCCGTGTACGCCTGGGCGACGCCGCTGATGGACGCCATCGAGGCCGGTTTCGCCTGGCTCGGCGCCTTCGTCGGCAGCGTCCTGCCGGAAGGCCCGCTGGCCAGCCTGCTGACCGACGGCATCATCGCCGGTGTCGGTGGCGTGGTGGTGTTCCTGCCGCAGATCCTGATCCTGTTCTTCTTCATCCTGGTGCTGGAGGAATCCGGCTACCTGCCGCGTGCGGCGTTCCTGCTCGACCGCATGATGGCCGCTGCCGGCCTGTCCGGTCGCTCGTTCATCCCGCTGCTGTCCAGCTTCGCCTGCGCAGTGCCGGGCATCATGTCCACGCGCAGCATCCAGGACCCGCGTGACCGCCTGGCCACGATCCTGGTGGCGCCGCTGATGACCTGTTCCGCACGCCTGCCGGTGTACGCGCTGCTGATCGGTGCGTTCATTCCGCAGAAGACGGTATGGGGCGTGTTCAACCAGCAGGGCCTGGTGCTGTTCGGCCTGTACGCGGCCGGCATCCTCAGCGCGCTGGCGATGTCGTGGATCATGAAGAAGTGGCGCCGCGACAAGAGCGAGCATCCGCTGATGCTGGAACTGCCGTCGTACCGCCTGCCGCACGTGCGTGACCTGGCGGTCGGCCTGTACGAGCGCGGCATGATCTTCCTCAAGCGCGTTGGCGGCATCATCCTGGCGCTGACCATCCTGCTGTGGGTGCTGTTGTCGTTCCCGGCAGCGCCGGCGGGGGCCACCATGCCCGCGATCGATTACAGCTACGCCGGCCAGATCGGCCATGCAATGGCTGTGTTCTTCGCGCCGCTGGGCTTCAACTGGCAGATCTGCATCGCGCTGATCCCGGGCCTGGCCGCGCGTGAAGTGGCGGTGTCTTCGCTGGCCACCGTGTATGCGCTGTCGGCAGCCGATGACGATGCTGCCAGCCAGGCACTGACCCCGCTGATCAGCGATGGCTGGTCGCTGGCTACCGCACTGTCGCTGCTGGTCTGGTACATCTACGCCCCGATGTGCATCTCGACGCTGGCCACCATCAAGCGCGAGACCAACTCGTGGAAGCAGATGGGCTTTGCTGCGTTCTACCTGTTCGCGGCGGCCTACGTGGCCGCGCTGATCACCTACCAGGTGACCAGGGCGCTGGGAGGCGGTTGATGGATGCCGGCCTGCTGGTCCAGTACCTGATCATCGCGGTGGCCGTGCTGGTCAGTGCCTGGGTGGTGTTGAAGAAGCAGTTCCCCGGTACCGTGCGCAAGCTGCGCGGTGCGTTGGCGCTGGCCCTGCTGAAGCCCGGTCGCGCCGCCTGGCTGCAGGCGCTGGGGCGGAAGGTCGCGCCACCGGCGAGCGGAAGTGGCGGTGCCTGTGGCGGTTGCGACAGCTGCGGGCCGACTCCGCCGAAGCGGCACTGACGCTGCTTTTCCTGCGCTGGTGGGTGCGAACCTTGGTTCGCACGCTTTCCGGGGTTCAGACCTCCCTGCGGATGATCGCCCGGAAGCGTCCATCCCGATTCAATCGCCGCACCGATTCCCGGTTCCCATGGGTTGCCGCGAAGCCGGCCACGTCGGCAAGGGCATCAAGCAGCAGGGCTTTCAGTCCGTCGCGGTTACCAGCCTGCAGCAGGTCTTCAAGATCCTGCTGGGTGAAGGCCCGGCGCAGGCCTGGTGTCTCTTCGATCCGCCAGTCGACGTGGGGCGTGGGAATGCTGGAGCGGTACCTGAAAGCCGTTTCAAGATCGTCAGGTGCGAGGGGATGCTTGAGCAGCTCTGGAAAGTAGAGTCCAGCATTCACATAGAAACCCCGGCTTTCGCTGGCACGCTGGTGATTCACGACAAGCAGGGCGTCATCCAGCAAGCGGTAGCGGGTAGTCGTGGTCCCGGCAAAGCCGGTCTTCCTGGCGCACTTGCTGAAGACAGTCGAGGATTTCATGGGCTTTGCCCGGGCCGGAACAGGGGGGCACAGCCTTGAGGCGCGGTGCCTGGCGGTCAATTGGCAAACGCGACACCCGCAACGAGCGCCCCAGGTGCGTGCGAACGCCCCGGGTGGGTGCGAACCTTGGTTCGCACGCTCTTCTGGCTAGTTGGCGCGTGAGCCCAGCTCCGCCGCCAGCGCCAGCCACTTGCTGCGTTGTGCCGCTGTACTGCTGCGTACAGCGCCAAGGCGGCTGACACGCACCGGGCGGATGCCGCAGAACTGCAGGATGGTGGCGCGGATCTGGGCGATGCCCGGGTCGCGGTAGACCCAGCGGTAGTACCAGGGCGGCGTATCCAGCGTGGTGATCACCCGCGCGCGGCGCCCGGCCAGCAGCTGGTCCCACCACACCGAATCGCGCCGGTAGCGGAAGGCGTACCCCGGCAGCAGCACGCGATCGAAGAAGCCCTTCAGCAGTGCTGGCATCGCGCCCCACCAGGTGGGGTAGACCAGCACCAGGTGATCGCAGGCCTCGATCGCTTCCGCGGCGTCCTGCAGGTCGGCTTCCAGCGGCTGGATCTGACGGTAGCCGTGGCGCAGTACCGGGTCGAACTGGAGGTCACCCAGTGCGATCAGGCGCACCCGGTGGCCAGCATTCTCGGCGGCGGTGGCATAGCGCTGGGCGAGGGCGCCGCACAGGCTGTCACGGTCAGGATGGCCCAGCAGGATCAGGATGGAACGGGACACGGCAACCTCGCGCAATGGAAAGTGCGCGAGGTTGGGGTCTGCCCCAGGGGCAGAGTCAAACCGGGGTGGTGCAGCCGCTGGGTTGCAGGATGCAGTCGCCGCTGCCGGAGTGCAGCCACTGCTGCAGTTCGTCGCTGACCAGCTGCAGGTCGCGCTCGACCTGTGCCAGCCGCATCCGCTCGTCGGCAATGCGGCCGCGCTGCTGCTCCAGCAAGGCCAGTACCGCTGGCCAGTCGAGCCGTCCATCGCGGCCCTGCAGGCGCGAGATCGCGGCCAGGGTGATGCCCAGCCCCAGTGCCTGGCGGATCAGCTGCACCCAGGCCACGTCCTGTTCGCAGTAGTCGCGATAGCGGTTCAGGCGTGGCACCGGCGGCAGCAGTCCGCGCGCCTCGTACAGGCGGATGGCCTTGGCACTGGCGCCGGTCAGGCGGCTGACTTCGGAGATGCGCATCGACTCAGTCCCGCACCAGCCCGCCATCGACCACCAGGTTCTGACCGGTCACCGCGCGCGACCAGGGGCTGGCGAAGAACAGCGCGGCATCGGCGAACTCGGCCGGCGTGGTGACGCTGCGCAGTGGCGTGTTGGCGGCGATGTAGTCGAACACTGCTTCCGGCGTGGCGGCGCTGGCATCGGTGGTGCGCAGCAGGCCGCCGGACAACATGTTCACGGTGATGCCATGCGGGCCGAGGTCGCCGGCCAGGGTGCGGGTCAGCGACAGCAGTGCGGCCTTGGCGGCGGTGTAGTCGTGATAGGGCACCACCGGATTCTGGAACAGGTTGGTGCCGATGTTGATCACCCGACCGAAGCGACGGGCCTGCATGCCGGGCAGGGCGGCCTGCACGGTGTTCAGCGCGCCGCGCACGCTGCCCTCGAACTGCGCCTGGAACGCCGGCCAGCCGATGTCGGCGGCGCCGTCGCGGGCATCACCATTGAACGAGAACGCTGCCAGTGCGTTGTTGACTACGGTGGTGACGCCCTGGCCGAAGTGGGCCAGGGCGTGCTGCAGCATTGCATCGACCTCGGCGCGCTCAGTGACATCGGCCGGCAGCGCGATCGCCTGTCCGCCCAGCTCGGCAGCCAGAGCACGTCCGGCGCCTTCGCTTCGGTGGTAGTTGATGATGACGCGCGCGCCCTGGGCGGCGAAGGCGCGGGCGATGTGCTGGCCAAGGCCGCGGCCGGCACCGGTGACCAGCACCAGCTGTTCGCTGATCTGCATGAGGGAACTGCCATCCATTGCATGAAAGGGCATGCAGCGTAGCAGCGATGGCGCTTGCCGGAGCGGGCGTGCTGCCGCTAGCCTGCAGGCATGAACCAGACTCCCCTGCGATTGCTCATCCACGGTGCCTCCGGGCGCATGGGCCAGGCCCTGCTGCGGCTGGCCGCCGAACATCCCGAAACCCTGCAGATCGCCGCTGCGGTGACGGGTCGTGCGCCGGCCCAGCGCGTGGTCGATGGCGTACCGTTCTTCGCGGCCAGCGAGCTGCCCGGTGCGCCGGCATTCGACGTGGCGATCGACTTCAGCCTGCCGGAGGGTTTCGACCCGATGCTGGCACTGTGCGTGGAACGTGGTGCGGGGCTGGTCTCGGGCACTACCGGCATCTCCGGCACGCAGCGCCAGGCGCTGGAGGCCGCCGCGGCGAAGATCGCGCTGGTCTGGGCCTCGAATTTCAGCCTGGGCGTGGCGGTACTGGACGAACTGGTCGAGCGCGCGGCGCAGGCGCTGGCCGGCTGGGACTGCGACATCGTCGAGTCTCACCACACCCAGAAGAAGGACGCGCCGTCGGGCACTGCACTGACCCTGGGCGCGGCCGCGCAGCGGGGCGGGGCGGAGCCGCACTATGCCAGCCTGCGCGCTGGTGACATCGTCGGCGAGCATCTGGTCCAGTTCACCGGGCTGGGCGAGCGCATCGAGCTGGTGCACCGGGCCACCAATCGCGACATTTTCGCCCGCGGCGCCCTGTTCGCCGCACGTCAGCTGCATGGCCGCGCCCCGGGCAGCTACCGGGTACGGGACCTGCTGGACGGGCCCAGGTAACGGGCCCGGGTCGATGGTAGATGCCAACCTTGGTTGGCAGGCTTTCCGGGAAGCGCCAACCAAGGTTGGCATCTACCAGGGGCGCGGCGGACCCCGCATACGCCGCCGGATTGAAATGAATGCGCAATCGCCCGTTCATGAAGCGTGATAACCGCTGGCGCGAGCGCCCCGGCAGCGCTACAATTCGCACTCGCCGAATCACGAAAGCCGGACCGGTCCCAGACCGCACGTCCGCGCTTTTTTGCAACCGGATTTCCGTGAAGCGCAGGCGTGACTTCGGCAGCCCCCTCGGTAGCCAAAGTGAGATTCCCGTGACCCAAGCCGCAATCCTCGTCCTCGAAGACGGCACCGTATTCGAGGGCGAATCCGTAGGCGCGCCCGGCCTGTCCGTCGGTGAGGTGGTGTTCAACACCGCCATGACCGGCTACCAGGAAGTGCTGACCGACCCGTCCTACGCCCGGCAGATGGTCACGCTGACCTATCCGCATATCGGCAACACCGGCATGACCGACCAGGACAATGAAGCGTCCAAGGTGTGGTCGGCCGGCCTGATCGTGCGCGATGTTCCGCGTCGCCCCAGCAACTGGCGCAGCCAGGTGTCGCTGCAGGACTGGCTGATCCAGCGTGGCGTGGTTGCCATCGCCGGCATCGACACCCGTAAGCTGACCCGCATCCTGCGCGAGAAGGGCGCGCAGAACGGTGCGCTGATGGCCGGCGACATCGACGTGGAAAAGGCACTGGAAGCCGCCCGCAAGTTCCCGGGGCTGAAGGGCATGGATCTGGCCAAGGTCGTCACTACCGAGAAGACCTACACCTGGACCGAGGGCCAGCTGGACCTGGATGCCAATGCCTTCGTCAGCGTGCCGGCCAAGTACAAGGTCGTGGCCTACGATTTCGGCGTGAAGACCAACATCCTGCGCATGCTGGCCGAGCGCGGCTGCGAAGTGACCGTGGTGCCGGCACAGACCCCGGCCGCCGAAGTGCTGGCACTGAAGCCGGATGGCGTGTTCCTGTCCAACGGCCCGGGTGACCCGGAACCGTGCGACTACGCCATCGAAGCGATCAAGACCTTCATCGACGTGAAGATCCCGACCTTCGGCATCTGCCTGGGCCACCAGCTGCTGGGCCTGGCCTCGGGCGCGCAGACCATGAAGATGGGCCACGGCCACCACGGTGCCAACCACCCGGTGCAGGACCTGGACAGCGGCCGGGTGATGATCACCTCGCAGAACCACGGCTTCGCGATCGATGAAGCGACCCTGCCGCCGACCCTGCGCGTGACCCACCGCTCGCTGTTCGATGGCACCAACCAGGGCGTGGCCCGCACCGACGTGCCGGCGTTCTCGTTCCAGGGCCATCCGGAAGCGTCGCCGGGCCCGACCGATGTCGGCCCGCTGTTCGACCGCTTCGTGGTGCTGATGGAGCAGGCCAAGGCGTGATCAGTACGCCGCCGGCCCCCGGTGGCGTCGCGATGGACCGTAAACCCCGCATCGCTGCTGCCCCTGGCGCGGCGCTGCGGATCAAGATTCCTGATCGACAGCGTGCGATCACTCCCCCTTGTCACGCTGTACTGACTTAGAGAAGAAAATGCCCAAGCGCACTGACCTCAAGACCATCCTCATCATCGGTGCTGGCCCGATCGTCATCGGCCAGGCCTGCGAGTTCGACTACTCCGGCGCCCAGGCCTGCAAGGCCCTGCGTGACGAGGGTTACCGCGTGGTGCTGGTCAACAGCAACCCGGCCACGATCATGACCGACCCGGAGATGGCCGACGCCGTCTACATCGAGCCGATCAACTGGCAGACGGTCGAGAAGATCATCGCCAAGGAAAAGCCCGATGCGCTGCTGCCGACCATGGGTGGCCAGACCGCGCTGAACTGCGCGCTGGACCTGGCCGACAACGGCGTGCTGGAGAAGTACAACGTCGAACTGATCGGCGCCAAGCGCGAAGCGATCCGCATGGCCGAAGACCGCGAGCTGTTCCGCGTGGCCATGGGTGAGATCGGCCTGGAATGCCCGACCGCCGCCGTCGCCCACACCCTGGACGAAGCGCTGGAGATCCAGACCCGCGTTGGCTACCCGACCATCATCCGCCCCAGCTTCACCCTGGGCGGCAGCGGTGGCGGCATCGCCTACAACCGCGAAGAGCTGGTCGAGATCGTCAGCCGTGGCCTGGAACTGTCGCCGACCACCGAAGTGCTGGTGGAAGAGTCGGTGCTGGGCTGG
The DNA here is from genome assembly GCF_059369635.1 of Stenotrophomonas sp. YJH_SMC_58. Taxonomy (NCBI): domain Bacteria; kingdom Pseudomonadati; phylum Pseudomonadota; class Gammaproteobacteria; order Lysobacterales; family Lysobacteraceae; genus Stenotrophomonas; species Stenotrophomonas sp. YJH_SMC_58. Next base: position 48,173 of record NZ_JCAFSW010000015.1, on the reverse strand, counting down.
AAGGAGTTCGAGATGGAAGTGGTCCGCGATACCGCGGACAACTGCATCATCGTCTGCTCGATCGAAAACCTCGACCCGATGGGCGTGCACACCGGTGACTCGATCACCGTGGCCCCGGCGCAGACCCTGACCGACAAGGAATACCAGCGCCTGCGCGATGCCTCCATCGCCGTGCTGCGCAAGATCGGCGTCGATACCGGTGGTTCGAACGTGCAGTTCGGCATCAACCCGAAGACCGGCCGCGTGGTCGTCATCGAGATGAACCCGCGCGTGTCGCGTTCCTCGGCGCTGGCGTCCAAGGCCACCGGCTTCCCGATCGCCAAGGTTGCCGCCAAGCTGGCCGTGGGCTACACCCTGGACGAACTGAAGAACGAGATCACCGGCGGCCTGACCCCGGCCTCGTTCGAGCCGTCCATCGACTACGTCGTCACCAAGATCCCGCGTTTCGCCTTCGAGAAGTTCCCGGCCGCCGACGCCCGCCTGACCACCCAGATGAAGTCGGTGGGCGAGGTGATGGCGATGGGCCGTACCTTCCAGGAGTCGGTGCAGAAGGCCCTGCGTGGCCTGGAAACCGGCAAGGTCGGCTTCGACCCGACCGGCCTGGACCTGGGCAACGAAGACGACCTGCAGACCCTGCGCCGCGAACTGAAGGCACCGGGCCCGGAGCGCCTGTTCTTCGTCGCCGACGCCTTCCGTGCCGGCATGAGCGTGGACGAGATCTACGCGCTGTCCTTCATCGACCACTGGTTCCTGGACCAGATCGAGGAAATCATCGCGGCCGAAAGCGAAGTCGCCGCCGGTGGCATCGACGCACTTGACGCTGCGCGCCTGCGCAAGCTGAAGCGCGCTGGCTTCTCCGACGCGCGCCTGGCGCAGCTGACCGGCACCAACGAAGCCGCCATCCGCGCGCTGCGTCGTGCGCACAAGGTGCGCCCGGTCTACAAGCGGGTGGACTCCTGTGCCGGCGAGTTCTCCACCGGTACCGCCTACCTGTACTCGACCTACGAGGACGAGTGCGAGGCCGCGCCGAGCAACCGCGACAAGATCATGATCCTGGGCGGTGGCCCGAACCGCATCGGCCAGGGCATCGAGTTCGACTATTGCTGCGTGCACGCGGCACTGGCGCTGCGCGAGGATGGCTATGAAACCATCATGGTCAACTGCAACCCGGAAACCGTGTCGACCGACTACGACACCTCCGACCGCCTGTACTTCGAACCGCTGACCCTGGAAGACGTGCTGGAAATCGTCGAACTGGAACAGCCGAAGGGCGTGATCGTGCAGTACGGCGGCCAGACCCCGCTGAAGCTGGCGCGCGCGCTGGAAGCCAACGGCGTGCCGGTGATCGGCACCAGCCCGGATTCGATCGACCTGGCCGAGGACCGCGAGCGCTTCCAGCAGCTGGTCGACAAGCTGGGCCTGAAGCAGCCGCCGAACCGCATCGCCCGCAACGACCAGGAAGCGCTGCTGCTGGCCCGCGAGATCGGTTACCCGCTGGTGGTGCGCCCGAGCTACGTGCTGGGCGGCCGTGCGATGGAAATCGTCTACGGCGAAGCCGACCTGGCCCGCTACGTGCGCGACGCGGTGAAGGTGTCCAACGATTCGCCGGTGCTGCTGGACCGCTTCCTCGACAACGCCGTGGAGTGCGACGTCGACATCATCGCCGACAAGGATGGCAACGTCCTGATCGGTGGCGTGATGGAGCACATCGAAGAAGCCGGCGTGCACTCGGGTGACTCGTCCTGCTCGCTGCCGCCGTACTCGCTGTCGGCCAAGACTCAGGCCGAGCTGCGCCGCCAGGTGGTGGAACTGGCCAAGGCCCTGAACGTGGTTGGCCTGATGAACACCCAGTTCGCGATCCAGACCAACGACGACGGTGATGACACCATCTATCTGCTGGAAGTGAACCCGCGTGCCTCGCGCACCGTGCCGTTCGTGTCCAAGGCCACCGGCATGCCGCTGGCCAAGATCGCCGCGCGCTGCATGGCCGGCAAGAGCCTGGCCGAGCAGGGCGCGACCAAGGAGATCGTGCCGGACTACTACTCGGTGAAGGAAGCGATCTTCCCGTTCGCCAAGTTCCAGGGCGTCGACCCGATCCTCGGGCCGGAGATGCGCTCCACCGGTGAGGTGATGGGCGTGGGCCGCAGCTTCAACGCCGCCTTCGCGCGTGCGCAGGAAGCCGGCGGCATCAAGGCACCGCCGGTCGGCAAGGCCTTCGTTTCGGTCCGCGATCCGGACAAGAAGCGCGTGCTGCCGGTGGCCAAGGCGCTGCTGGCGCGTGGCTACAGCCTGGTCGCGACCCGTGGCACCGCCGCGTGGCTGCAGCAGCACGGCATGGACTGCGAGATCATCAACAAGGTGGTCGAAGGCCGTCCGCACATCGTCGACTCGATCAAGAACGGCGAGATCGTCTACATCGTCAACACGACCGAAGGTCGTTCGGCGATCAACGACTCGTTCTCGATCCGTCGCGAGGCGCTGCAGCATCGCGTCACCTACTCGACCACCATTGCCGGCGCCAAGGCGCTGGTGGATTCACTGGAATTCCGCGGCACCGGCCCCGTCTGGTCGCTGCAGGAGCTGCACAAGGAGTTGAATGCATGAGAGCCCCCATCACGATGAAGGGCGCGCAGAAGCTGCGCGACGAACTGGATCACCTGAAGTCGGTCAAGCGCCCCAAGGTGATCGCCGCCATCGCCGAAGCACGTGAGCATGGCGACCTGAAGGAGAACGCCGAGTACCACGCCGCGCGCGAGGAACAGGGCTTCATCGAAGGCCGCATCAAGCAGCTCGAAGGCGAGCTGTCGCACGCCGAGATCATCGACGTGAGCAAGCTCAATGCCGGCTCCAAGGTGGTGTTCGGCGCCAGCGTGACGCTGGCCGACGTGGAAACCGACGAAGAGAAGAAGTACCAGATCGTCGGTGACCTGGAGGCGGACATCAAGCAGGGCCTGATCGCGATTTCCTCGCCGGTGGCGCGCGCGATGATCGGCAAGCTGGAAGGTGATTCGATCGTGATCGACGCCCCGGCCGGCCAACGCGAGTACGAGATCGTCAGCGTCAGCTACGTGGACTGACCCGGTGGCAACGGCGACCCTGCTGTTGCCGGCACGCAGCCGCTTTGCCGCGGCTGCGTTGCCGGACGATGTGGCGCGCGCGCTTGGCCGCGCCACGACGGTGCAGGTCGCACCGGGTGAACGCGCGCAGCTGACGCGCCATTTCACGGTCGCCGCGCCGCAGTGGCCGGTGGCCGCGTTGACCCGCCAGCGCGACGTCGGCGATGCCGCTGGCGCCAGCTGGCTGCGTGCCGATCCGGCCTGCATGGTGCCGGACATGCATGGCGCGCGGATGATGGCCTACGGCGAAACGCTGCGACCGACCCTGGCCGACTGCCTGGCCCTGCTGCCGGTGCTGCAGCCGTTGTTCGCCGATGCCGGATTCGTGCTCGACGCACCGGACCCTTCGCGCTGGTACCTGCGCCTGCCGATCGACCTGGCCCTGCCGGACTTCGACAGTCCGGACGAGGTGCTGGGCGATGACCTGTTCTCGCACCTGCCGGAAGGCGAGGGCGGCCGCCGTTGGCGGGCGCTGATGACCGAAGCGCAGGTACTGCTGCACAACCATTCCTGGAACCAGCAGCGCGCCGCGCAGGGACAACAGCCAATCAATTCGCTGTGGTTCTGGGGTGGTGGCGTGATGCCGGTGTCGGTCAGCACGCCGCACGCACAGGTGCGCAGCCGCGATGCGCTGCTGCAAGGCCTGGCTCTTGCGGCTGGCGTAGCCGTGGATGGCGAGCAGGCGGTGGATGCACTGGTTGATCTGCGCCAGCTGCGCTCGCTGCAGCAGCTCGGCAACGATGCGATCCGTCCGCTGCTGGCCGCGCTGAAGCGCGGCGAGCTGCAGCGGCTGGTGCTGGATTTCGAGGACGGCCTGCAGTTCCAGCTGGATCGCGGACAGCACTGGCAGTTCTGGAAGAAGCCGCGCCAGCTTCACGACTGATCGGGGCCTCCGCCGAGCGGGGTCGGGTCCGTTTTCCATCGGAAAACGGCGTTGACCCCGATGTTTGCCGGGGTTGCCGGCCAGCGGGCGGCACTATCGCAGGTAGCGGCGCCTCAACGGACCTCGCTGACCACCGTCGGCAGCTGCCAATGACCACCCGCCACGCCGCGGCACTGCCCGGTGGTGAACTCGCCGCTCTTCACGAATCGCGCGCCATCCCAGGCCCAGTCGTGGCCGGAGAGGCAGTCACCGATGCCGCGTCCACGGAAGCGCCCACGCAGCGTCGCGTCATCGCGATCAAAGTCCTCCGCGTTGGAGGTCACGAACTTCGCCTGGTACGGCGCCTTGTCCTGCACTACCCAGTAGCCGCTGCTGAAGTTGTAGGCACCCATGAAGCAGCTGGTGCTTGCCAGTACATGCTGGGCGTCCAGTCGCTGGATCTCGATCTCGTCTGTCCCACCCTCGCTCAGGCGGCCGCACTCATCCGGCTTCGGCAGGCTGGCGATCAGTGCCTTGCGCAGGCCCGGTGCGTTTGCCAGTGCCGCGTCCGAGGCGCGCGGTGCCACCAGCGTGCCGCGCATGATCACTGGCACCGGCAACGCCGCAGGCACGCTCGCTTCAGCCTTGTCGCCACGCCGCACCAGCGCACCGGGCGTGCCCAGCCGGCCTTGGGCCTCGTCCATCTTCAGCAGTACGGCCGCTGCACCACTGTCGGAGATCGGCCACGCCTTGCCCTTGCCGTCGATGATGTCGATGCGTGCGTGGCGCGGCAGCGCGGCGACCAGCGCATCGGTCTGTCCCTGCTGCAGCAGTACTTGATCTCCGTCGCCGGTGTCGCGCACCGGGCCCAGGTCCTTGCCGTTCAGGCGCAGGCGCAGCGCCCCGGTCGGCGTCGCGCTTTCGCCATCCTCGCCATTGCGCAGCCGCGCGAGCACCTTCGTACCCGGGCCGCCCGCGCGTTCCAGCATCAGGCTGAGCAGATTGCCGGGTTGTTCCGGACTGTAGCCGGCGGCGCGGCAGGTGCGGGTGTTGTCACAGGCCAGCGACCAGTCGTTGTGCTGGAACTGCACGCCGGCCTTCGGTTCGGGCGTGGCGGCGTGGGTGGCCGGGGCCAGGGCGAGGCCCAGCAGCGCGGGAAGGAGCGTGCGATGCATGCGTTGAAGTCCATTTCCGGGCCGACAAGCATGGAAGATGGGCTGGCAAACTCCAAATGCCAGCGATCGGGGTGGAGCCTCCTGCGGGCAGAGAGATCCGACCCCGCGCTATCATGGGCATGTCTTCCGCAACCCGGCGATGCCGATGTCCCTTGCCGCCGATGCTGCGCAGCCGTCCTCTGATACGCCGATGATCCGCCGCCGCGATGCGGTCGTGCCCGGCAGCTGGCCAGACGGCACGCTGCCACTGCTGGCGCGACTCTATGCCAGCCGCGGCGCCGGTACGCCAGAGCTGGCACTGCCGAAGCTGGGCAGCCTCCACGCGCCGGAGCTGCTGACCGGCATCGATGATGCGGTGGGTCTGCTGATCGAGGCCATCGTCAACGACAAGCGCATCCTGGTGGTCGGCGATTTCGATTGCGATGGCGCCACCGCCTGTGCGGTCGGCGTGCGGGGCCTGCGCATGCTCGGCGCGCAACACGTCTTCCACGCGGTGCCGAACCGCATGGTGCACGGCTACGGCCTGTCACCTTCTCTGGTGGAGGAGCTGGCCGAGCTGCAGCCGGACCTGCTGGTCACGGTCGACCACGGCATCGCCTGCCATGCGGGCGTGATCGCGGCCAAGGCACGTGGCTGGCAGGTACTGGTCACCGACCATCACCTTCCCGGTCCGCAGCTGCCGCCGGCCGATGTCATCGTCGATCCCAATCTGGACGGCGATGCGTTCCCCAGCAAGTCGCTGGCCGGCGTCGGTGTGATCTTCTACGTGCTGATGGCGCTGCGCCGTCACATGCGCGAGGCCGGCGTCTTCGCCGATGGCAAGGGGCCGGACCTGACCACGCTGCTGGACCTGGTGGCGGTCGGCACCGTTGCCGACCTTGTGGCGCTGGATCCGAACAACCGGGCACTGGTCAGCGCGGGCCTGCGCCGTCTGCGCGCGGGGCAGGGCTGCGTCGGCCTGCGAGCGCTGATCGAAGCCAGCGGCCGTGATGCGGCGCGGCTGACCGCCACCGACATCGGCTTCGCGCTCGGCCCGCGCCTGAATGCCGCGGGCCGGCTGGAAGACATGGCGCTGGGCATCGCGCTGTTGCTGACCGAAGACCCGCGCCAGGCGCGGGAGATCGCGCAGACGCTGGAGCAGATCAACTCAGAACGCCGCGCGGTGCAGCAGGCGATGACCGATGACGCCGAGCAGGCGTTGACCCGCGTGGTGCTGGACATGGCCGGGCAGCGCCCGGTGGCCGCCTGCCTGTTCGATGCCGACTGGCATCCGGGTGTGGTCGGCCTGGTCGCGTCGAAGATGAAGGATCGCCTGCATCGCCCGGTGATCGCCTTCGCGCCGGCCGAACCCGGCGCCGACACCCTGCGAGGCTCGGCGCGCTCCATTCCCGGCCTGCACATCCGTGACGCCCTGGCGCTGGTCGATGCGCGCCACCCGGGCCTGATCGAACGCTTCGGTGGCCACGCCATGGCGGCCGGCCTCAGCCTGCGGCGTGACCACGTCGATGACTTCAAGGCCGCCTTCGTCGCGGTGGTGCTGGAGATGCTCGATCCGGCGGCACTGCAGCAGCAGGTGCTCAGTGACGGCGAGCTGGCCGCGGACGAGCTGGACCATCGCCACGCCGATGCGTTGCGCCTGGCCGGGCCGTGGGGCCAGGGTTTCCCCGAGCCACTGTTCGACGGCCACTTCGAAGTGGCCAACTGGCGCGTGCTGAAGGAGCGTCACCTGAAGCTGGAACTGCGCCTGCCCGGCGTACCCGGCACGATCAACGCCATACATTTCGGCGGCTGGCACGGCAACGCGCCATCACGTCACGTCCACCTGGCCTACCGGCTGGCCTGCGATGACTACCGTGGCGGCAGCGCCATCCAGCTGATCGTGGAGCACTGCCTGCCCGCATAGAAAAAGGGGACGGAGGGGATTAAGCCGCTTTTGCCTTGTATGCCAATTGCGACTTAATCCCCTCCGTCCCCTTTTTTGGGGGGGGGCGCCAACCCCATTACGGTTGCTGGTGCGTTCAACGGTCTACGATCCCACTGGAGTCCGGTCATGGTCTTCACCCGTTGCTGCACCGTATTGCTGCTGGCCCTTGCGGCTTGGCCCATTGGCGCACAGTCGCCGACGATCTCCCGGCCGCAGGCTGCCACGCCGCTGCTGATCGCGCCGGCGGCTGAGCAGCCGGTTCAATTGCGACAAGCCCGCATCGAAGGCGAGGTGCAGGCCGGCATCGCCCAGACCCGGATCACGCTGGAATTCCACAACCCCAACCGGCGGGTACTGGAGGGCGAGCTGCAGTTCCCGCTTGCCGATGGCCAGCAGATCACCGGCTTCGCGCTGGATATCAACGGCGAGATGCGTGACGCGGTGCCGGTGGCCAAGGACCGCGGCCGCCAGGTGTTCGAGGAAATCGCCCGCCGTGGTGTCGATCCGGGCCTGCTGGAACAGACCGCCGGCAACCAGTTCCGCCTGCGCGTCTACCCGCTGCCGGCCGGTGGCAGTCGGCGTGTGCAGCTGGTGATCCGCGAACCGCTGGCCTTCGCCGGGCAAAGCTGGCAGTGGACGTTGCCGCTACAGTTCGCCGCCGGTGCAGCCTCGGTTGAACTGAAGGTGCATGCTCCCGACGCGGCCACCGCAGGTACTGCGCCATTCCGCATCAGCGCGGGCCAGCTGCAGTGGCAGGGCAAGGGTGCGCAGCTGCCGAAGCAACTGCAGTGGAACCTGCCGGCAGCCCGCCACGCACAGGTGCAGGTGGCGCCCTGGCAGGATGGGCACTACCTGTTGGCACAGCTGCCGGTGGCGGCCAGCAGTACACCCCGCACGTTGCCCAGCGAGATCGGCCTGCTGTGGGACGGCTCCGGTTCGGCGGGGCAGCGCGATCGCACACGTGAGTTCGCCCTGCTGGATCGCTATTTCGCCGCGCTGGGTGACGGCACCGTGGCCTTGACCGTCCTGCGCGATCGCGCCGAGCCGGTGCGTCGATTCCGTATCCGCGCCGGCAACTGGAACGAGCTGCGCGCAGCGTTGCAGGCGGTGCGCCCTGACGGTGCCAGCGCGCTGGCGCAGTGGCAGCCGCAGCCGGGCGTGAAGGAATACCTGCTGGTCAGCGATGGACTGTTGACCTACGGGCCGGAACAGCTGCCGGCGATGGCGCCGGATCAACGCTTGTTTGCGGTCAGCAGCGCCGGTGCGCGCACCGATGCCGTGCGACTGCGTGGTTGGAGCGAAGCGCGTGGCGGCCGCTTCGTTGCGCTGGGCGAGGATGTCGATTCGGCGGCGCGCGAGCTGCTGTCGTCGCCGCTGGATGTGCAGGTCGATGCGGGGCGCGGCGTGCAGGACGTGGTTATCGATCGTCGCAGGGAAGCCCAGGGCTGGCTGTGGCTGCACGCACGACTGGCGGCCGACGGAGTGCCGATGCGGGTGCGCGTGGGTGGCGGCGAATGGCAGGCGCTGCCCGCCACGCAGAAGAGCAACGACGGAGAACTGCTGGCGGGCTTGTGGGCGCAGGCGCGCCTGCAGCAGCTGGCCGCCGACCGCCGTGGCAACCGCGAGTCGATGCAGCGGCTGTCGCAGCAGTTTGGCCTGGTCGGCCCGGACACCTCGCTGATCGTGCTGGAGACGCTGGAGGACTACCTGCGCTATGCGATCCGCCCTTCGGGCACGCTGCGCGCCGGGTACGACGCCAGGTTTGCAGTGCAGGTAAGAGATCGCGCCGCTGCTGATCGCCAGCGCCTGGATGAAGTGGCGGCACGCTGGAAGGAGCGCCAGCAGTGGTGGAGCCGCAGCTGGCCGAAGGGCGGGCCGCCGCAGGCGAAGGGCGGGGCGCTGGAAGTGGCCTCGGCGGACTACGCGATGGAATCGGCGCCGGTGGCAATGCTCGCCGCGCCGGCCCCTGCGGCACCGCCCGCCCCGGCACCGATGGCCGCCGCCGCCGAGCAGCGCATGGAAGCCAGCAGCGCGCGTGCGCGTCGCTCGGCGCCTGCATCGAACAAGGCCCTGGATTCAATCACGGTCACTGGTGGTCGTGTCGCTGCGCCCGCTGCCGCCAACGAGGGCGAGCTCGGCATCCAGCTGGCGGCCTGGCAGTCGGATTCGGCCATCGCCCGGCGCCTGCGCCAGGGCCCGCCGTCGCAACTGTATGACCGCTACCTGGCCGAGCGCGATGCGCATGCCGACAGCAGCGCGTTCTTCCTCGACGTAGCCGACCTGCTGCTGGAGCAGGGTCAGCGCGACCTGGCACTGCGTGTGCTGTCGAACCTGGCCGAGATGGATCTGGACAACCGCCACCTGCTGCGCGTGCTCGGTTACCGGCTGATGCAGGCTGATGCCCCCGCACTGGCGGTGCCGGTGTTCGAGCAGGTCCTGGCGATGGGCCAGGAAGAACCGCAGAGCTTCCGCGACCTGGGCCTGGCACTGGCCGCGGCCGGCAAGCCGCAGCAGGCGCTGGCGCCGCTGTACCAGGTGGTGGTGCGGCCGTGGGACAGCCGCTTCGATGGCATCGCCCTGATCGCATTGGATGAACTGACCAACCTGGTGGCCCGCAGCACGCCCCGGCTGGATACCACCAGCATCGACCCGCGCCTGCTGCAGGCAATGCCACTGGACCTGCGCGTGGTGCTGTCGTGGGACGCCGACAACAGCGACATGGACCTGTGGGTGACCGACCCGAACGGCGAGCGCGCCTACTACGGCAACCGCCTGACCTACCAGGGTGGGCAGATGTCGGAGGACTTCACCGGTGGCTATGGCCCCGAGCAGTTCTCTCTGCGCAACGCCAAGCCAGGCAAGTACAAGGTGGAAGCGAACTACTTCGGAAGCCGGCAGCAGCTGGTGACCGGCGCGACGACCCTGATGCTGCGCCTGACCACCCACTGGGGCACGGCCAAGCAGAAGGACCAGATGGTGACGATGCGGTTGAAGGACCGCGCCGAAACCGTGCTGGTGGGCGAGTTCGAGGTGCGGTAGCGCCGGGCCATGCCCGGCGCTATTTCCCCCGGCCCATCCACGTGCGGGCGTGGATCTACGATGCAGTGCGGCGCTGGCTCGGAATCCACCGCGCCAGCGCCACGCACGCACTCTAACGCCGCATCCAGCCATCCAGTTCTTTAGCCAGTTCGCGGTTCTTGTAGGCACGGGCGACCAATTCTTTCCCTGGTAACAGGTTTATACCCAGCTGCGCATTGATCCTGCGGACCCATTGGGGAAATTGATCCAGATCGGCGCCGACGATTGGCGGCAGCTGGAAATCATTACTGGTGGGTTCGTCCCGGTAGGCGACGTAGGAGCCGTTTCCGACGCTCAGATTGATTGACCAAGGGGTGTCGGGCCAGCTGTTGAGATCAAGGCTAATTCGGGGATGGCCCGGCTCGCAGCTGTATTCACCGTCGTGATAGAGGGTGATACTGGCGCTCCAATCACGGATATTGGCAACGTCCCAGCCTTGCCGCTGCACCAATTGAACTGCGTCACCCGTCATGACCCGGATGTCGTGCAGCTGTGCCAGATGTTCGCAGAGAACATCGTACTTGGCGTCTGCTGCGCAGTGCGGCCGGGTTGCCTCGGCGGTGTGATGAAGCAGCGAGAGCACATGACCCCTTTCCCTGCCTTCGGGCCAGTTCTTGGCTATCACGTCGTTTGTCATTTCTATACGTGTGTCCTCATCGAGCAGTGCAATGAGTGCCATGCCCCAATAGAGCATTCGACCCACACCGTTGATATCGTGCTGCAGGAACCGGGCAGTTTCGAGAATGGGTCGAGCAAATGAGCGATATGGCAGAAATCTATCGACCTTTTCGCGCTGGGCATGGAACGACTGGTATTTCCTGCAATGCTCCACCAGACGGGCGCGCTGTTTCAGATCGGCTGCATTTGAAATCGTGCCACTTGGCAGCTCGCCATGCTCATTGAAGCCGAAGCAGAACAGGTGCTCGAGGCTTCGGCTGGGTGGGCGCGTGACGTAGCTCACCGGGAGCTTCGTGAGTTCCAGATAGGCTGCAACAAGGGTGGGAAAGTCTCTCTCAGGGAGTCCGGCGACCTTCCAGTTCCCAACGCGCAGCCAATGGAAGTAGAAGCGTTGCAACATCTCCTCAGACAAGTGGCGACCTGCCTTCGGTGCAAGTGCTCCAAGGGGGTAGTGATAACTTGGGTATAGGTCGCCCTGACGCTCTTCGGCAAGCGCAGCTTCTTCTGAATCAACAAAGGCTACCAGCAGATTGATGTCGGATTGATCCATTGCAGGCCTCCAGGCAAAAGGGGAGCCTTCCGTCGGGAAGGCGACCTCCTAGGCTCGCAGGGCGCGCTGGAACATCCAATGCGAATAATTGCAAATGCCGTGAAGGCAACGAGTATCCGTGCCCATATCAGGCCGCAGTGACCCTGCGCGGAATCCACCGCGCCAGCGCTACGCCGCCGCCGAGGATCAACAGCGTGCCGACGGTCTGCCACAGCAGCTCGGTCGCCGGTACCTCCGGCAGCGCCGCAGTTCCGGCAAGCCAGTCGATCAACGGTCGCACCAGCAGGTAGATCAGCACAACGCCCAACACGCGCAGTATCCGCTGCACGATACCCTGCGGATCCATCGGCCAGCCACGCCATTGCAGCCACGCCACCAGCAGGCCCAGTGCGAGCAGTCGACCGGCTTCACCCACCGGAACGAAGCGGGTGGTTACCGCCGCCCAGGCCATCAGCACGCCCAGCCCCAGCAGGACCGGCAGCTGCCAACGCTGGTTTGAGCGCATGCCTGGCATCAACTGCCACGCCAGCAGCGCCACGCCGATGCCGATCAGCCAGCCGGCCAGCACGTCGGCGAGGAAGTGCCGGCCCAGGTACATCCGTGACACCGCCATCAGCAGTGGCCAGCCGAACACCAATGCCCAGTGCAGCCAGCGGCGGCGGATGCCGAACGCCAGCAGCAGGCCCACGCAGGCGGCGGTGGCCACGCCCACGTGTCCACTGTTGAAGCCATAGTCGGCATCGGGCTGCACGCGCAACATCGCGGTGGCCCGGGCATCGGGCAGGGACCAGAACGTGTGCCCTCCGCCATCGACCACGAACGGGTGCGACGGCACCCCTTTGTCCAGCACGCGTGCATCCACGTCCGATGGACGGGGCAGGGCGGCACCTTGCTTGATCGCGTGGGTGGCGCAGGCCATCAGCAGTACCGCCAGCATCACGCACAGGCCGGCGCGCATTCGTGCGCCGAACGCGCAGAGCAGGATCAGCGCGGTGTAGGCCATTTCGTAGCCGAGCAGGCTGATGAACTGCATCAGCGTCAGCATCCAACCGCCGTCGAAGGTCTGCTGCAGCCACAGGTGCCAGTGGGTCTGGAACATCCGTTGTCCTCATGGCGCCGTCGCCACGCGCGCAGCCGTTGACGATAGCGGATTATCGGTTGGTGGACAGGCAGAACCGAGCCCATGCTCGGCTCTGCAGCAATGCAGCGCCTACTGTGCGGTGGTGACGCGCAGCCCGAACAGAGGGCGGAGCCAGCGCGCGCGCCGGATCAGCAGCTCGTGGATCAGCAGGCAGCCACCGACAGTGCCCGCCAGCAGCAACGCCGGTTCCAGCCACGGGCCCAGCTGCATCGGTCGCAGCGCGTACAGCAGGACGATCAGCACGGTCTGGTGGAGGATGTACCAGCTGAACACCGCCTGGCGGCAGTAGGCCAGGCCTGGCCAGGGACGGTCCAGCAATACGCGCGCCCAGCCGAACAGCGTCAGCAGCATGCACCAGGTATAGAGCGCGCGGCCAACGCGTTCGGTCTGGGCCCAGGGCAGGGCCAGCACCCAGGCATCCAGATCGCCCACATGTGGCAGGCGGGACAGTGCGCGGATGCCCAGCTCCAGGCACAGGCCCAGCACCGCCAGGACCAGGGTCACACGGCGCCCGCGCACCAGCAGATCCCAGCCGCGCTGCCAGCGCGCGGCAAGGAAACCGCCGAGGAACAATGGCAGCGACTCGGCATGCACGTAGACGTCGTCCAGCAGGGCGTGGGTGGGTGGCCAGAGCGGCATCAGCACCAGCAGTGCCCAGGCCAACCAGGCCACCGGCAGCACCAGCAGCACGATTCCCAGTAGACGGTCGCTCGGCTGCCAGCGTGGCAGCGCACCACGCAGCGGTCGCAGCACGCAGGCCAGCACCACCGCCAGCACGGTGTAGGGCAGCAGGTACGCGAGGTACCACAGGTGGTTCCAGGTGAAGCCGTAGGCAGCACCACTGAAGCGCGCCCCCGGCCATGGCTGGAACTGCCAGTAGCGCCACAGGAACCGGGCCAGCCCGGGTACCACGTCGCCCTTGTCCAGAGCTTCGTAGTAGGCCTGCAGGGACACAACGGCGACGATGCCGAACAGCAGCGGCAGCAGCAGGCGCCAGCAGCGGCGGAGGGTGTGCTGCAGCCGGCCCTGGCCGGGAAGGGAAAGTCCCAGCGCGATACCGCTGATGGCGAACAGCAGCGGCATGCGCCACCGGTTCAGCGCGATCATCGGCCACTGCAGCCATTCGGCGGTGTAGGCGCTCTTGAGATGGAAATCCCAGCCGGCCACGTAGGCCATGGCGGCATGGTAGAGGATCAGCAGGGCGAAGGCGGCGATGCGCAGGGTGTCCAGATCGTGGCGACGGTGCATGGGCTGCAGGCATCAGGAGGAAGCTGCACGCTCCACCAGCCGAGGCCCGGATGCCAGTGGACGGGGCGCGATGGCGGCCGTTCAGGGGCCAGTGGTGGGGCTGCTGGGACCAATGGCCGGTGCGAGCGGGGCCGGATGGGCAACAATGTCAGCATGGAAAATGGAGATCCGGCGGCGTTGTCCGCCCCTGTTGCCGAGCCACCGCCGCGTCGTGGACTGACCGCCGTCTTCTGGTCATTGCTGTTCCTGGGCACTGCCGCAGGAAACGTGCTGGCACAGTGGATGCGGGCCTTGCGCGATGGGCTGTCCTTTTCCGCTGGGGCGATCTCGATCGAGGAGTTCAGCAGCGCGCTGGCAAGCCTGGGGCTGCTGGCGCTTCTGCATGCGGCGGCACGCCGCTGGCCGTTGCACGCAGACACGTGGAAGCGCCGCATCGGCTTCTACGTGCTGGGCGGCATCGGCTGGTGGCTGCTGCACGTCAGCGCCATGGTGCTGCTGCGCAAGCTGGCTTTCAGTCTGGTCGGGCAGCACTACACCTACGGCGACTGGCCGGCGCAATGGTTCTACGAGTTCTTCAAGGACGTGCAGACCTACAGTCTGCTGGTGATCGCCGTGCACGCCGTGGCCTGGTTCGGTCGCCAGCGGCAGGGTGAAGCACACCTGCTGGCCGAGCCCGACGACGGTCCACCGGTCGCGGCGGTCGAGCGCCCCCAGCACTTCCTGGTGCGCAAGCTGGGCAAGGAGTTCCTGGTGGCCACCGCAGACGTGGAGTACGCCCAGGCGGCGGGCAATTACGTGAACCTGCGGGTGCGCGGACATGACTATCCGCTGCGGATCACCATGGCGGTGCTGGAGCAGCGGTTGGATCCCGCAATGTTCCTGCGCCCTCACCGCAGCTGGCTGATCCATCGCGGCCAGCTGCGCTCGATCGAGCCACTGGACGGCGGCGAGGCCCTGCTGCACATGGCCGACGGGGCCAAGGTGCCATGCAGCCGGCGGCAGCTGCCGGTGCTGCGCCAGGCGCTGGGCGCGGCGGGCGCGGCTAGAGTCGACTGTTAGTCGAGTATCGCGCGCGGCGCGGGCTTCCCCCGCAACCTGAATGAAAAGCAGTCGACTGGCAGTCGACTCTACAGAGGCCGGTCTACCAGAGGTTGGCTCCCAGCGGCAGGCCTGGTCCCTCATTCCGGGCACCCCCGGCCTGCGCTATCATTACCAGTCATCTTTTGAATGCATAACCGCCGACATGATCGAACTGAATCCTGTCCGCCAGCGCATCACCGATCTGACCGATCGCGTGCTGTCGCTTCGGGGGTATCTTTGACTACGACGCCAAGAAAGAGCGTCTTGAAGAAGTAACACGGGAGCTGGAAAGCCCCGACGTCTGGAACAACGCCGAGTACGCCCAGAACCTGGGCCGCGAGCGTTCCAGCCTGGAAAAGACGGTGGGCGGCATCGCCTCGGTGCTGGACGGCCTGACCGACGCGACCGAGCTGCTGGAACTGGCCGAATCCGAGCAGGACGAGGACACCGCACTGGCCGTGGTCGCCGACCTGGACAAGCACCAGGCGCACGTGGAGAAGCTGGAATTCCAGCGCATGTTCTCCGGCGAAATGGACAATGCGGCGGCGTTCGTCGACATCCAGGCCGGTGCCGGTGGCACCGAAGCCCAGGACTGGGCCGAGATCCTGCTGCGCATGTACCTGCGCTGGTGTGAATCGCGCGGCTGGAAGACCGAGCTGATGGAAGTCTCCGGTGGTGACGTCGCCGGCATCAAGTCGGCCACGCTGCGCGTGGAAGGCGACTACGCCTATGGCTGGCTGAAGACCGAGACCGGCGTGCACCGCCTGGTGCGCAAGTCGCCGTTCGACTCGGACAACCGCCGCCACACCAGCTTCACCTCGGTGTTCGTGTCGCCGGAAATCGATGACAACATCGACATCACCATCAATCCGGCCGACCTGCGTACCGACGTGTACCGTTCGTCGGGTGCCGGTGGCCAGCACGTCAACAAGACCGAGTCGGCGGTGCGCATCACCCACATCCCGACCAACATCGTCGTGGCCTGCCAGACCGGCCGCAGCCAGCATCAGAACCGCGACAACGCGATGAAGATGCTGGCCGCCAAGCTGTACGAGCTGGAGATCCAGAAGCGCAACGCCGAAAAGGACGCCGTGGAAGCGACCAAGTCCGACATCGGGTGGGGCAGCCAGATCCGCAATTACGTGCTCGACCAGAGCCGCATCAAGGACCTGCGTACCGGCATCGAACGTTCGGATACGCAGAAGGTGCTGGACGGCGATCTGGACGAGTTCGTCGAGGCCAGCCTGAAGGCCGGCCTGGCCGTGGGCTCCAAGCGCGTCGATGCCTGATCGGCGCGCCTGCGCGGATATCGTCACCCTCGTGCGCAACGCCGAGGGTGGCTTATCACGCTTCCGGTAGAGCCGAGCCCATGCTCGGCTGCTGTTGGCGCGGTAGCAGATGCGTCGAGCATGGCTCGACGCTACAACGGGTACGGCGGTAGCGATGATGCGCAGCGAAAGTGAACGCAAGGAACTCGGCGGCTTCCTCAAGGCCTGCCGCGCCCGTGTCGACCCCGCCACGCTTGGCCTGCCGGCCGGGCGGCGGCGCACCCCGGGCCTGAAGCGCGAGGAAGTGGCGCTGGCGATCGGGGTCAGCGTGAGCTGGTACACCTGGATCGAGCAGGGTCGTGAAGTGCGCGCCTCTCCCGAAGTGCTCGAGCGCCTGGCACAGGTGCTGCGCATGAGCGACGACGAACGCGCCTATGCATTCGCGCTGTCCGGCTACGGCGTGCCGCTGCAATCACCGGACGAGAGTGTGACCGACGGCCTGCGCCAGCTGGTGGAGGCGATGCAGCCGATCCCGGCGTACGTGCGCAACACCCGCTTCGACATCCTGGCCTGGAATCCGGCCATCGCCGAGCTGTTCGTGGACTACAGCCAGCTGGCACCGCAAGAGCGCAATACGCTGCGGCTGATGTTCCTGTACCCGCCGTACCGCACGCTGATCCTCAACTGGGAAGAAATGACCCGCGGCCTGCTGGCAGGCTTCCGCGCGGCGATGGCGCAGGCGCCGGACAAGGCCCCGTTCCTGGTGCTGGTCGAGGACATCTCGGCGCACAGCGAGGAGTTCCGCCAGTGGTGGCCGGAGCACGATGTGCGCCGGTTCGATGAAGGTGCGAAGAAGCTGAACCACCCCACGCGCGGGTTGCTGGACCTGCAGTACGTGGCGCTGGTGCCGGAGAGCCGGCATGACCTTTCCCTGGTGACCTACCTGCCGCGGAAGTAGGGGGTGTTCGGCAGGGCTTGCAGCCCTGCACCTGCTCAATGCAACGGCCAACGCCAGAGCCAGAGCTAGGTTCCGTGGTTTGGCGGGGCGGTGTCGGAGTGCGGGGACGCCGCAAGTACGTCCGTGTAGGCTTGGCAGCCGCATCCATGCGGCTGACACCCCGCACGCCGACACCGCCCCACCTTCGACAGGTTCACGCGGCTGTTGGCAACTGCGGCTTTGTTCCGCGCGGCTGTTGGTAGGTGTCGACCTTGGTCGACACGATCTTTCTCTCAGAAATCGAATGAGTCATCCACGCATGGCGTGGGTCTACTGTGTCGACCAAGGTCGACGCCCACCAACAGCAACGCACAGCGCCGTCCCGACAGATCGCGGGAAATTGTCGAAGGCGGGATGGGTCCGGTCGCGGGAGTGTCCGCGGCATGGATGCCGCGGCCAAGCCCCCAAGGACGGGTTTACGGCGTCTCCCGCAACCGGACCCACCCCGCCATCCCTCAGGAAACCAGCTTCTGCTGTTGCTGTTGCTGTTGCTCTGGATCGTAGCGGGTGCAGGGCGCAGCCCTGCCGAAAACCCCATTCAGGCAGGTAAGTGCAGGTCACAGGATAAGCAGACGCCTTGTTGCCTCCGCCATTCGGGTCCACATTCCTGTGCAGGAGACGGGCCACCGCCCGTTGTCGAGACACCAGGAGCCCTGCATGTCCGCTGCCCCCACCACCGCCATTTCCCGTGATCCGGCCACCGGCCAGCAGATCGCCAGCCATCCCTTCGCCACCGACGCCGAGCTGGAAACAATCCTGGATCGCGGCCAGGTCGGCTTTGCGGCCTGGAGCATCAAGAGCCTCGAACAGCGCGCAGACGTACTGCGTGCGATGGCCGCGGTGCTACGCCGTGACCGTGAAAAGCTGGCCGCGCTGGCTACCGCCGAAATGGGCAAGGTCCAGGCCGAAGCGCTGGCCGAAATCGAGAAGTGTGCTGTGCTGTGCGACTGGTACGCCGACAACGGTGCGCAGTTCCTGCGCGACGAACCGACCCAGGTGCCCGACGACAAGGCCTACGTGTCCTACCTGCCGCTGGGCGTGGTGCTGGGCATCATGCCGTGGAACTTCCCGTACTGGCAGGTGATGCGCGCGGCGGTGCCGATCCTGATGGGCGGCAACGGCTTCCTGCTGAAGCCGGCCGAGAACATCGTCGGTACCGCGCAGCTGCTCGACGC
This sequence comes from Stenotrophomonas sp. YJH_SMC_58, assembly GCF_059369635.1. Taxonomy (NCBI): domain Bacteria; kingdom Pseudomonadati; phylum Pseudomonadota; class Gammaproteobacteria; order Lysobacterales; family Lysobacteraceae; genus Stenotrophomonas; species Stenotrophomonas sp. YJH_SMC_58. The sequence goes on along the minus strand of NZ_JCAFSW010000015.1, from coordinate 29,881 downwards.
CGCCTGGCGCGATGCCGGCTTGCCGGAGGGCACCTTCATCGCGGCCAACATCAGCCGCGAGGGCACCAGCCGCGCGATCGCAGATGACCGCATCGCGGCGGTGACCCTGACCGGCAGTGTGGCCGCCGGTCGCAGCATTGCTGCACAGGCCGGGCAGGCGCTGAAGAAGGTGGTGCTGGAACTGGGCGGTTCCGATCCGTTCATCGTCCTGGCCGATGCCGATCTTGATGCGGCCGTCGATGCGGCGGTGGCCTCGCGCTTCCAGAACACCGGGCAGGTCTGCATCGCCGGCAAGCGCATCATCGTCGAAGACGCGGTCTACGATCGTTTCGTGGCGCAGTTCTGCCAGAAGGTGCAGGCACTGACCATTGGCGACGGCCGCGACCCGGCGAACCGCATCGGCCCGATGGCGCGCCAGGATCTGCTGGAGCAGCTCGACGCGCAGGTACGTGCTTCGGTCGATGCCGGTGCGCAGCTGCTGGTCGGCGGGCACCAGCTGGATCGTCCGGGTGCGTTCTATGCCCCCACCGTGCTGGCCGGGGTTGAGCCGGGCATGCAAGCCTTCGACACCGAAACGTTCGGGCCGGTGGCCTCGATCAGCCGCGCCCGCGACGCCGACCATGCGGTGGAACTGGCCAACCAGAGCGAGTTCGGCCTCAGCGGCAACCTGTGGAGCGGCGACCGCGCCCGTGCGATGCAGCTGGCGCGCCGGCTGCAGACCGGCGGTGTGTTCGTCAACGGCTTCTCCGCGTCCGATCCGCGCGTGCCGATCGGCGGCGTGAAGAAGAGCGGCTTCGGCCGTGAGCTCTCGCACTTCGGCATCCGCGAATTCGTCAACGCGCAGACCGTGTGGTTCGACAAGCGTTGACGCGCAGCTTCCATCCTTCCTGCAACGATCCACCATCAGTCCAGCGAAAAGGACGGCATTCCAATGTCCATGGGTTCAGATCTGCTTGTCGCCGCACTTGAGAACGAAGGCGTCGAGCGCATTTTCGGCATTCCCGGCGAAGAAAATCTCGACGTGGTCGAGTCGCTGCGCCATTCCAGCATCGAGCTGGTCATCACCCGCCACGAGCAGGCGGCAGTGTTCATGGCGGCCACCTATGGCCGCCTGACCGGCAAGCCGGGCGTGTGCCTGGCCACGCTCGGCCCCGGCGCGCTGAATTTCACCACCGGCGCCGCGTATGCGCTGCTTGGCGCATGGCCGGTCATCATGATCACCGGGCAGAAGGGCATCGTCGCCAGCAAGCAGGCGCGCTTCCAGATCGTCGACATCGTCAGCACGATGAAGCCGCTGACCAAGCAGGCGCGGCAGATCGTGTCGGCGCGCACCATCCCGACCATCGTCCGCGAGGCGTTCCGTGTCGCCCAGGAAGAGCGCCCGGGCCCGGTGCTGCTGGAGCTGCCCGAAGATATCGCGGCCGATGAGGTCGAGGGCGTGGCGCTGATTCCGCCGCACGCGGTGGATCGTCCCATTGCCAGTCCGGAGGCGCTGGATCGGGCGGCGGAGATCATCCGCAACGCCAGGCGCCCCCTGCTGATGATCGCCTCGGCGGCGTCGCGGCCGCAGTCCAGCGAAGCGCTGTCGGCGTTCGTGTTGCGCGCCGGCGTTCCGTTCTTCACCACGCAGATGGGCAAGGGCGCGGTGGCCGGTGGTTCGGGCCTGTACATGGGCACCGCGGCGCTGACCGAGCGCGATTACGTGCACATGGCGATCGACCAGGCCGACGTGATCGTGACCATCGGCCACGAGGTCACCGAGAAGCCGCCGTTCGTGATGCGCCCGGGTGGGCCGACCGTGATCCATATCGGCTACTCGCAGGCGGCGGTGGAGCAGGTGTACTTCCCACAGGTGGAAGTGATCGGTGACATCGGTCGTTCGCTGACCCAGTTGGCCGATCGTATCGAAGGCGCGGTGCCAAACGCTGACGCGCTGCTGCCGCTGCGCGCGACCATTCTGGAACACCTGGCTGACCGAGCCGAGGAGGCTGGATTCACGCCTCAGCGGCTGGTGCACGACGTGCGCCAGGTGATGCCGCCGGACGGCATCGTGGCGCTGGACAACGGCATGTACAAGATCTGGTTCGCGCGCAATTACCGCACCCAGGTGGCCAATACGCTGCTGCTGGACAATGCGTTGGCGACCATGGGCGCGGGCCTGCCGTCGGCGATCATGGCTTCGATCCTGTACCCGCAGCGGCGGGTGCTGGCGGTGTGTGGCGATGGCGGGTTCATGATGAACAGCCAGGAGCTGGAGACCGCGCGTCGGCTGGGCCTGAACCTGGTGGTGCTGATCCTCAACGACGGCGCCTACGGCATGATCCGCTGGAAGCAGGCGGTGGATGGCTTCACCGACTACGGCATGACCTTCAGCAATCCCGATTTCGTGAAGTATGCCGAGGCCTATGGCTGCAAGGGGCATGAGGTGACGGCCATCGAGCAGTTCATCCCGACCCTGGAGGCGGCCTTCAACGAGGGCGGGGTGCACCTGGTGTCGGTGCCGATCGATTACTCGGAGAACCAGCGGGTGCTGGTGGACGAGCTGCGGCAGGCGTTCCCTGGGAACGGTTGACGCCGGGACGAGCGCCAACCAAGGTTGGCGACTACCGGGGCATCGGTTCCCCGGAATCCGGTAGGTGTCGACCTTGGTCGACACACGGACCGCCAACCAAGGTTGGCGGCCATCTGGGCGGGCCCGGCCCAAGGCCGGGGCAGGGCGGTTTTGGTATGCTGGGCAACCGGCTGTGCCGGGTGCAACATCCCCCCTCACTACACGATTCCCGCAGATCCATGAGCGAAGCTACCGATACCCCCCCCGTCGACGAAAACAAGTTGATCGCCGAGCGCCGCGAGAAACTCAAAACGCTGCGTGGGCAGGGCATCGCGTACCCGAACGACTTCCGTCGCGAGGACTTCGCCGGCCGCCTGCAGGAAGAATTCGCCGATGCCGAGACCTGGACCGCCGAGGCGCTGGAAGGCAACGGCCGCCAGGTGAAGATGGCCGGCCGCCTGATGGCCAAGCGCATCATGGGCAAGGCCAGCTTCGCGCAGATCCAGGACGAGTCCGGCCGCATCCAGCTGTTCCTGCAGGGCGCGGTGCTGGGCGATGCCTACACGGCCTTCAAGGGCTGGGACGTGGGCGACATCGTGGCCGTCGAAGGCGGCCTGACCCGTACCAAGACCGGCGAACTGTCGGTCAAGGCCGAGTCGATCCGCCTGCTGACCAAGTCGCTGCGCCCGCTGCCGGACAAGTGGCACGGCCTGGCCGACGTCGAGCAGCGCTACCGCCAGCGTTACGTCGATCTGATCGTGACCCCGGAATCGCGCGCAGTGTTCATCAAGCGCTCGAAGATCATCCGCGCCATGCGCGCGTGGCTGGACAACCGCGACTTCCTGGAAGTCGAGACGCCGATGATGCATTACATCCCCGGCGGCGCGGCGGCCAAGCCGTTCACCACGCATCACAACGCGCTGGACCTGGACCTGTACCTGCGCGTGGCGCCGGAGCTGTACCTCAAGCGCCTGACCGTGGGTGGCCTGGAGCGTGTGTACGAGATCAACCGCAACTTCCGCAATGAAGGCGTCAGCACCCGCCACAATCCGGAATTCACCATGATGGAACTGTACGAGGCCTATGCCACGTACAACGAAATCATGGACCTGACCGAGGGTGTGATCCGTGATGTGGCCAAGGCCGTGAACGGTGGCACCGAAGTGGAATGGGACGGCGCGAAGATCGACCTGGGTCCGGCGTTCCGCCGCTGGCGCATGGATGAGGCGGTGCGCCACCACAACCCGGAAATCTCGGCCGCTGATTGCACTGACCGCGATGCGCTGCTGCGCCATTGCGAGCGCTTGAACATCCGCGTCAAGCCGTCCTACGGCTGGGGCAAGCTGTTGCTGGAGATCTTCGAGGCCACGGTCGAGCACACCCTGATCCAGCCGACCTTCATCACCGACCATCCGGTCGAGGTCTCGCCGCTGGCCCGTGCCAATGACAACGACCCGGGCTACACGGATCGCTTCGAGCTGTTCGTCAACGGCAAGGAGCTGGCCAACGGCTTCTCCGAACTGAACGACCCGGAAGACCAGGCCCAGCGCTTCCAGGCCCAGGTGGCCGCGAAGGAGGGTGGCGACGACGAGGCGATGCACTACGACGCCGACTACATCCGTGCGCTGGAGTACGGCATGGCCCCGACCGGCGGCCTCGGCATCGGCGTTGATCGCCTGGTGATGCTGCTGACCGGCAGCAGCTCGATCCGTGACGTGCTGCTGTTCCCGTACATGCGTCCGGAGCAGTAAGTCGTCTTTTTGACTCCCGTTTGTGCGCGCCGTCGCGAAATGAGACGGCGCGATTGACGCCTTCCGCGCTCGGCGTATCGTTAATGCACTACCTTGACGTCTGTTATGGCTTGATCGGCGCCAGGGGGAGTGCGCATTGTGGAGAGTCCGCTTCACAATGTGATGACGATCATGAACCGGGATGCATGACACGGGAGTCGGGCCGATGCAGGGTGCGAGCGTTCGCAGCAGCAGGGTATCCTCGCCTGCTGATGATCCAGCATGGTCGAGAAACCAGGCGGAGTACGCGTTGAACATCGTCATTGTTGACGACCAGACGTCCGCGCGGACGATGCTGCGTCACGTTATCGAAGACATCGCGCCGGAACTGAGCGTGTATGACTTCGGTGATCCGCTGACCGCATTGGCCTGGTGCGAGGCGCACCCGGTCGACCTGCTGCTGCTCGATTACCGCATGCCGGAGATGGACGGGCTGGAGTTCGCCCGTCGATTCCGTCGCCTGCCCAAGCACCGCGATATCCCGGTGATCCTGATCACCGTGGTCGGCGACGAGCCGATCCGCCAGGCGGCGCTGGAAGCAGGGGTCATCGACTTCCTGGTCAAGCCGATCCGTCCGCGCGAACTGCGCGCGCGCTGCTACAACCTGCTGCAGCTGCGCCAGCAGACCGAGAACGTGAAGCAACGTGCGTTGTCGCTGGAGCAGCGCCTGCTGGCCAGCATGCACGAGGTCGAGGAACGCGAACGCGAGACCCTGTCGCGATTGGCCCGGGCGATCGAGTTCCGTGATGCCGGCACCAGCGCCTATCTCGAACGCATGGCGCGCGTTGCGGGGCTGATCGCCGAGCAGCTTGGCCTGCCCGAAGACGACGTGCGCCTGATCGAGATGGCGGCACCGCTGCATGACATGGGCAAGATCGCCATTCCCGACGCGGTGCTGCTCAAGCAGGGCAAGCTCAATGACGAGGAGCTGGCGATCATGCGCCGGCACCCACGCATCGGCCACGAGCTGCTCAGTGGCAGCCAGAACCGTTTCATCCAGGTGGGCGCGCTCATCGCGCTGCGCCATCACGAGCGCTATGACGGCAGCGGCTATCCCGACGGCCTGGTCGGCGAAGCGATTCCGCTGGAAGCGCGGATCGTTGCTGTCGCCGACGTCTTCGATGCGCTGATCTCGCCCCGTCCGTACAAGGAAGCATGGACCATGGAAGCCACTCTGGCTTATCTGTACGCCCAGCGTGGGCGACTGTTCGATCCGCGCTGCGTGGATGCGCTGATGCGCGGCCACCAGCAGTTGATGGATATCTGCGCCCAGCACTCGACGGCATCGACGCGACCGGGTGGGTGACATGCAGGACCTGTTCGCACGCGTGAGGCGTCGGCTGGCGCAGCGTCCGGATTCGGAACATGGCCAGGCGATCGTGCGGGTGGTGCTGATCTCGCTGATCCTGGTCTATGTTCTGTTGTCCGGCGCCCGCCTGCACCGGCTGGATCAATACCAGGGCGCGCTGGCTACGGCGTTGACCGGACTGGGCCTGTCGCTGCTGTTGTTCGGCTGGCTGCTGTGGAAGCCGCAGCGCTCGGACCCGCGGCGGGTGGCCGGGATGCTGGCCGATTACGGCCTGATCGCGATCGGCATGATCCAGATGGGTGAGCCGCTGGCGTGGGTGTATGCGGTGGTGATGTGGGTCACGGTGGGCAACGGCCTGCGCTTCGGGCCGCGTTACCTGACCGCTGCCATCGTGCTGGCGATGATCAGTTTCGGCACTACCGTGCTGTTGACTCCCTATTGGCAGGCCAACCTGGGGCTGGCCATTTCCCTGTGGTTGGGGTTACTGGCAGTACCGTTGTGCTGCTCCTCCCTGCTGCGCCGAAGGATGCGACATCCAACCATGGATACGATTCCCGCCGCTGGATCCGACAAGCGCTCGCTGTTGGCCCGCTTCAAGCAGCGCCTGTCCGGGCGCGAGGACAGCGAGCACGCGCAGAACCTGATCCGCATCATCATCACGGCACTGTTCATCAGCTATCTCGGCTGGCGCTCGCTGAGCGGCGGCGGTGAGGCGCTGACGGCGACGTGGCTGATCCTCGCCTTCGAGCTGACCATTTCCGCCGGCCTGCTGACCGCGATCCTGGTCAATCCGGGCGTGTCGCATGTGCGCCGGGTGATCGGCATGCTGACCGACTACACCTGCATGGCCTGGATCATGACCATCCAGGGCGAGCCGGCCGCACCGCTGTATGCGGTGATGCTGTGGGTGACGATCGGCAACGGCATGCGCTACGGCAGCACCTACCTGCGCGTGGCCACGGCCATGGGCTGTCTGGCCTTCCTGTGCACGGTGATGCTGTCGCCGTACTGGCGCGGCCACGATTATCTGGGCTGGGGCCTGTTGCTGGGCCTGGGTGCGATTCCGCTGTACTTCGATTCGCTGCTGCATGCCTTGACCCGGGCGGTGGCCGAGGCGCGGCAGGCCAACGAAGCCAAGAGCCGCTTCCTGGCCAACATGAGCCATGAGTTCCGCACGCCGTTGAACGGGCTGGCCGGCATGACCGAAGTGCTGGCCACCACCCGCCTGGACGACGAACAGCGCGAGTGCCTGAACACCATCCAGGCCTCGACCCGCAGCCTGCTGGCGCTGGTAGAAGAGGTGCTGGACATCTCCGCGATCGAAGCTGGCAAGGTGCGCGTGGAGTGGCACGAGTTCGCGCTGGCCGACGTGCTGCAGGCGATCAACCTGATCCTGACCCCGCAGACCCGCTCCAAATCGCTGGATTATCGCGTGCAGGTGGACGACAACGTACCGCCGCGCCTGTTGGGGGATGCCGGGCATCTGCAGCAGATCCTGCTGAACCTGATGGGCAACGCGGTCAAGTTCACCGACAGTGGCTACGTGCATCTGCGCGTGTCCAGCCCCGATGCGCTGGGCAGCGAGCGGATGCGCCTGCGATTCGAGATCGTCGATACCGGCATCGGCGTGCCGGTGGCGTTGCGCGGACGCCTGTTCAATGCGTTCGAGCAGGGCGACGTCGGCCTGGCCCGTCGCCATGAAGGCACCGGTCTGGGCACCGCCATTGCCAAGGGCCTGGTCGAGTCGATGGGCGGGCAGGTCGGCTATGCGCCGAACAGCCCGCGCGGCAGCGTGTTCTGGGTCGAGATCACGCTGGACGTCGCAGACACCTCATCAGCCCCGGCGGTTCCGTCCGAGGTGGCTGAAGCCGGCAATGTCATCGCGTTTTCCAACCCCTTCCTGCGCCATCGTGCACGGGTGCGGAGCCTGCGGGTTCTGGTCGCCGACGACCACGAGGCCAATCGCATGGTGCTGCAGCGGCTGCTGGAGAAGGCCGGCCACAAGGTCACCTGCGTCAACGGCGGCGCCGAAGTGCTCGATGCGCTGGAGCAGGCCAGTTACGACGCAGCGATCGTCGACCTGCACATGCCCGGCATGAGCGGACTGGATCTGCTCAAGCAGTTGCGGGTGATGCAGGCCAGCGGCATGCCTTACGTTCCGGTCATGGTGCTGAGCGCAGACGTCACCCCCGAGTCCATCCTGCGTTGCGAGCAGGCCGGCGCCCGCGCCTTCCTTGCCAAGCCCGTGGTGGCCACCCGCCTGCTGGAAGTGCTGGCCGATGTCGCCGCCAACACCCGCGCCGAGCCCGGCATCCAGTCGGTGCCTGCATTGCCGGTCGGCGATGGCGTGCTCGATACCGCGGTCCTGGACGAGCTGGCGTCGCTGGGCATGGGCGATGGCTTCGAACGCAAGTTCATCGACCAGTGCCTGGCGGACGTCGACGCGAGCATGGGCCAGCTGCAGGGCTGCGGCGAGCGCCAGGCCTGGGAGGATTTCCGCGAGCACGCCCACGCGCTGCGCGGCGTGGCAAGCAACCTGGGGCTTGTCCAGGTTGCCGCCTCCAGTGGCGAAATCATGCGCATGGCGGACTGGCAGCTGAAGGGTGAATGGAGCTCCCGCCTCGGCAACCTGGCGACTGCTCTGCGCAACGGCAGGAATGCGTTGGCTGCCCGTAGTGCGGGGGCACCGCACCGCGACGACAGCGAGCGCAGCCCGTCCTGACCCGCCAGACGATCAGGCCGGGTCGCCATTGCGTCGGGCCTGCGCCCGTACCAGCCGATCCATGGTGCGCAGGGACTTCTCGCCGAGCTGCATCGCAGTGTCTACCCAGATCTCGGTGATCCGCATCATTTCATGCAGCGGCACCATGGTGGCGATCTCGTTGACCTCACGCATCGCCGCCCAGGCGTGCGGGATGCGTCGGCTTTCCTTGATCACCTGTTCGACTGCGGCAACGCCTTCGCCCACCGGCACCACGATGTCGACCAGGCCCATTTCCTTCAGCTGGCAGGCGGTGTAGAGGTTGCCTTCCAGCATGATCTTCTCCGCCAGCCGCGGACTGATCCGCTGGCACAGGAAGGAGTAGGCGCCCATGCCGGGGAACAGGTCGAACAGCACCTCCGGCAGGCCCATCAACACGCCTTCCTCGGCGACGATGGTGTGGCAGCTCAGTGCGGCCTCGAAGCCGCCCCCCAGTGCATTGCCCTGGACCAGGGCGATGCTGTGGGCACGGGTGCCCAGGCCGGCATGGAAGGCATGCACGCCGCGCACGCAGCGCTGGGCATAGTCGAGCAGGCGGGCGCGGTCGCCCTCGCGGATCAGGCGGCAGAACAGTTCGAGATCGCCGCCCAGGTTGAACACGTCGCTGTCCGAGGCAAGTACGACATGGGGTGAAAGAGCGTGCGAGGCGCTGAGGCGATCGCCCAGTTCGCGCTGGTAGTCGACGATGTCATCGACGAGGCGCGAGGCGAAGCACGGCCGGCCTGGCTGGTTGACCAGGTTGGCGTGCATATGGATCCAGTAAACGTCCCGCTCGGGTTCTTCGGTGATACGCAGGGTAGGGTGCTGCGAGGGACGGGTAATGATGGGGCGTACTGCAGACATGGGAGTTCTCCGTGTGACCGTCCGGCCAACCGCAGAGCGGACGGAGAGGAGTGAGGGGGCGAGCTGAACATGCGGCGGCGACTGATTCTATGCACCCGTCGTGAACCGCCCGCAAGCGCCGGGCCGGCCATGTTCCGGCAATAAAAAGACCCCGCCGTCTCCGGCGGGGTCCCCTGTACTGTCGTGTTGCCCGGAAACCCTTACTGGGCGGGCGTATCACGCAGCTCGCGACGGAGAATCTTGCCCACGTTGGTCTTCGGCAGCTCCTTTCGGAATTCTACGATTCTGGGGTGCTTGTAACCGGTCAGGTTGGCCCGGGCATGTTCCTTGACCATTTCCGCAGTCAGGTTCGGGTCCTTCTTCACGATCACGACCTTCACGACCTCGCCGGATTTCTCGTCCGGCACGCCGACCGCGGCCACTTCCAGCACGCCCGGCATCATCGCGATGACGTCCTCGACCTCGTTCGGGTACACGTTGAAGCCGGACACCAGGATCATGTCCTTCTTGCGGTCGACGATGTAGAAGAAGCCGTGTTCGTCCATCTTCGCCATGTCGCCGGTGTGCAGCCAGCCGTCGGCGTCGATGGCGGTGGCGGTTTCCTCCGGGCGCTGCCAGTAGCCCTTCATCACCTGCGGGCCCTTGATGCACAGCTCGCCCACTTCGCCCAGCGCCAGGATGTTGCCGTTGTCGTCCTTGATGCAGGCATCGGTGGACGGGATCGGCAGGCCGATGGCGCCGTTGTACTCGGGCAGGGTGAGCGGGTTGATGCAGGCTGCCGGCGAGGTCTCGGTCAGGCCATAGGCTTCGACCAGGGTCACCCCGGTGACCTTCTTCCAGCGTTCGGCCACGGCACGTTGTACCGCCATGCCGCCGCCGAGGGTGAACTTGACCGAAGAAAAGTCGATCTCGTCGAAGCCGGGCGTGTTGAGCAGGCCGTTGAACAGCGTGTTGACGCCGGTGATGGCGGTGAAGCGGGTGCCCTTGAGCTCCTTGACGAAACCCTTCATGTCGCGCGGGTTGGTGATCAGGTGGTTGCAGCCACCGAACTTCATGAAGACCAGGCCGTTCGCGGTCAACGCGAAGATGTGGTACAGCGGCAGGGCCGTGATGATCACTTCCTTGCCCGGCTCGATGCCCGAGGTGGACAGCCACGCCGACGCCTGCTGCATGTTGGCGATCAGGTTGCGGTTGGTCAGCATCGCGCCCTTGGCCACGCCGGTGGTACCGCCGGTGTACTGCAGGAAAGCGATGTCGTCGTGGTCGATCTCGACCTTCGGAAGCGCGTGGCGGCTGCCCAGCTTGAGCGCCTGCCTGAAGCGGACGGCGCCCTTGATGTGGTAGTTGGGCACCATCTTCTTGACGTACTTCAGCACGAAGTTGACGATCGCGCCCTTGGCGCCGAGCAGGTCGCCCAGGCCGGTGGTGACCACGTGCTTGACCGGCGTATCGGCGATGACCTGTTCGACGGTGTCGCCGAAGTTGTCGACCACCACCAGCGCACTGACGCCCGCGTCGACCAGCTGGTGCTTGAGTTCGCGCGCGGTGTACAGCGGGTTGACGTTGACCACGGTCAGTCCGGCGCGCAGCACGCCGAAGGTGGCCACCGGGTACTGCAGGCAGTTGGGCATCATCAGGGCGACGCGGTCACCCTTCTTGAGCTTGAGCTCACCCAGCAGGTAGGCGGCGAACTGGGTGACCAGCGCATCGGTCTCACCGTAGGTGAGCACTTTGCCGAAGCTGGAGTAGGCCGGACGGTCGCGGAATTTCGCGACGGAAGCGTCGAAGACCGAAGCTACCGAATGGAACTCGTTGACGTCGATTTCGGCGGGAACGCCTTTCGGATAGCTCTGCAGCCAGGGACGATCCAGACTCATATTCCCCCTCCAGGAATCGTGATGTATTAGGTTCCGGCCCTGAGCGTAGCGACAATGGCCGTTCATTGCAGCATACCCCGCCGTAGGGAAAACGCGAAGAGGCCCCGAAGGGCCTCTTTGCTTGGTCGTGCCGGCCGCTGGCCGGCATCTGCGCTCGATCGGGATTCCGGTGGATGCCGGCCAGCGGCCGGCACGACCGTGTCGCCAGGCGGGGCGCTTGCGTCAGTCCTGCTTGCGCACCGGTGCACCGTTGGCCTTGTAATACGGCGCGGTGCTGCGGGCCAGCGGGGTGCGGCCGCGGATCACGTCGGCCAGCTTCTCGGCCATCATGATGGTCGGCGCGTTGAGGTTGCCGGTCACCACCTGCGGCATGATCGAGGCATCGACGATGCGCAGGCCTTCCAGCCCGTGCACGCGGCCCTGGCCGTCGACCACCGCCATCGGGTCATCGGCATGGCCCATCTTGTTCGAGCACGACGGGTGGTAGGCGGTCTCGGCATGTTCGCGGACGAACGCATCGATCTGCGCATCGGTCTGCAGCGCGCTGCCCGGGGAAATCTCGCGGCCGCTGTACGGTGCCAGCGCCGGCTGCGCGAAGATCTCGCGGGTGATGCGGATCGCCGCGCGGAACTCGCGCCAGTCCTGCTCATGCGACATGTAGTTGAAGAGGATGCTCGGATGTTCGCGCGGATCCTTCGAACGCACGTGGATGCGGCCGCGGCTGGGCGAGCGCATCGAACCGACGTGCATCTGGAAGCTGTGCGCCTTGATCGGGTTGGAGCCGTTGTAATTGATCGCCACCGGCAGGAAGTGGTACTGCAGGTTCGGCCAGTCGAATTCGGCGTCGCTGCGGATGAAGCCGCCGGCCTCGAACTGGTTGCTGGCGCCGATGCCGGTGCCCAGGAACAGCCACTCGGCGCCGATGGCCGGCTGGTTGTACAGCTTCAGTGCCGGTGCCAGCGAGACCGGCTTCTTGCACTCGTACTGCAGGTACATCTCCAGGTGGTCCTGCAGGTTGGCGCCGACGCCCGGCAGGTGGTGCACCAGGTCGATGTCCAGGCTGCGCAGCAGGTCGGCCGGGCCGACGCCCGAACGCTGCAGGATCTGCGGCGAGGCGATGGCGCCGCCACACAGCAGCACTTCGCGGCGCGCGGTGGCACGCTGCGGCTGGTCGTTGTGCAGCCACTGCACGCCCACCGCACGCTTGCCCGAGAACAGGATGCGGTCGGTAAGCGCGTGGGTGACGATGGTCAGGTTCGGGCGCGGCTTGGCCAGGTCCAGGTAACCACGGGCGGTGCTGGAGCGACGGCCCTTCGGGGTCACCGTGCGGTCCATCGGGCCGAAGCCTTCCTGCTGGTAGCCGTTGAGGTCGTCGGTGCGCGGGTAGCCGGCCTGCACGCCGGCTTCGACCATCGCAGCGAACAGCTCGTTGTTGCCGGCCTTCGGCGTGGTCACCCGCAGCGGGCCGTCGCCACCGTGGTAGTCATTGGGGCCGATGTCGCGGGTTTCCGCCTTGCGGAAGTACGGCAGGCAGTCCAGGTAGGTCCAGTCTTCCAGGCCCGGCATGCTGGCCCAGTTGTCGTAATCCATCGCGTTGCCGCGGATGTAGCACATGCCGTTGATCAGCGACGAGCCGCCCAGGCCCTTGCCGCGGCCGCAGTCCATGCGGCGGTTGTTCATGAAGGGCTCGGGATCGGTCTTGTACGCCCAGTTGTAGCGCTTGCCCTGCAGCGGGAAGGCCAGTGCCGCCGGCATCTGGGTACGGAAGTCGAGCCGGTAGTCCGGGCCACCGGCTTCCAGCAGCAGCACGCTGACATCGGCATCTTCGGTGAGGCGGGTAGCCAGCACGTTGCCGGCCGAACCGGCGCCGATGATGATGTAGTCGTACTCGTTGTGGGTGCTCATGGGTGTCTCCTGCAGGCCGGGGCGCGCTGCATGCAGGCGTCCCGGCGGAATGTCGGATCGGCGCGGTGGCCGGACGAGGGTGCGCGCTCGGGGCGCGCCGGTCAGAACACGCTGGCGTAGTCGCCCAGTTCCACCTGCACCGACTTGATGCGGGTGTAGTGGCCGAGGGTGGAGATGCCGTTCTCGCGGCCGACGCCGGATTCCTTGTAGCCACCGACCGGCATTTCGGCCGGCGACTCACCCCACGTATTGATCCAGCAGATGCCGGCTTCCAGGCGGTGGATGATGCGGTGGGCGCGGCTGATGTCCTTGCTGACCACGCCGGCGGCCAGACCGAAGGTGGTGTCGTTGGCGCGACGCACCACTTCGTCTTCGTCGTCGTAGGCGAGGATGCTCATCACCGGCCCGAAGATCTCTTCCTTGACGATGGTCATGTCATCGCGGCAGTCGGAGAACACGGTCGGCAGAACGTAGGCGCCATTGGCCAGCGCGCCTTCGGTGGCACGGCCACCGCCGGTCAGCAGGCGGGCGCCTTCGGCCTTGCCGCTTTCGATGTAGCGCAGCACGTTTTCCATGTGCGGGAAGCTGGTCAGCGGGCCGAAGTTGGTCTCAGCGGCCATCGGGTCGCCGATGCGGATGCGCTTGACGCGATGGACAACGGCGGCCTCGAATGCGGCGAGCATGCTGCGCGGCACGAACACGCGGGTGCCGTTGGTGCAGACCTGGCCGGAGCTGAAGAAGTTGGCCATCACCGCGATGTCGGCGGCGCGGTCCAGGTCGGCGTCATCGCAGATCACCAGCGGCGACTTGCCGCCCAGCTCCATGGTCACTTCCTTCAGCGAGGAGGACGCGGCGCTGGCCATGACCTTCTTGCCGGTGGCGACGCCGCCGGTGAAGGAAATCTTCTCGATCACCGGGTGCTCGGTCAGCCACTGGCCGATCTCGCGGCCCGGGCCCTGCACGACGTTGAACACGCCGGCCGGCACGCCGGCTTCGGTGTAGATCTCGGCCAGCCGGATCGCGGTCAGCGGGGTCACTTCCGAAGGCTTGAACACCATCGCGTTGCCGGCGGCCAGCGCCGGGGCCGACTTCCACATGGCGATCTGGATCGGGTAGTTCCAGGCGCCGATGCCGGCGACCACGCCCAGCGGCTCGCGACGGGTGTAGAAGAAGCTCGATTCGCGCAGCGGCAGCTGGATGCCCTCGATGGCGGTGGCCAGGCCAGCGTAGTACTCGACCACGTCGGCGCCGGTGACGATGTCCACGGTGGTGGTTTCGGCCAGCGCCTTGCCGGTGTCCAGGGTTTCCAGGTGGGCCAGTTCGTCGTTGCGCTCACGCAGGATCTCGACGGCGCGGCGCAGGATGCGCGAGCGCTCCATCGCGGTCATCGCGGCCCACACCTTCTGGCCTTCGGACGCGCTCTGCACGGCACGCTCGACGTCGGCCTGGCTGGCAACCTGCACTTCGGCGATCACCTCACCGGTGGCCGGGTTGACGGTCTTGAAGGTCTTGCCGCTGGTGGCATCGACGCGCTGGCCGTGGATGTAGAGCTGTTGGACGGGCAGGGTGGTCATGGGGCGTACTCCTTGGAAGGGGGCGGGTGCTGAAGCGCTTATAGCGCGACAGCCTGCAACTGGAAGTCGATGTAGCCGTAAGCGATGCGCCGGGACTTCTCGGCGTTGAACTGGCCGCCGACCAGGCTGCCGCGCAGCCACAGGCCATCGATCATCGCGGCCAGCCCGCGGGCGGCCAGGCGGGCCTGCGGGTGGGGCAGCAGGCGGTTGAACTGGTGGCACAGGTTGGAGAACAGGCGCTGGTCGTTGGCGCGCTGCAGCCGGGCCAGTTCCGGCTGGTGCATGCTCGCGGCCCAGAAGGTGAGCCAGACGCGCATCGCGGTGCCGTTGATCTGGCTGTCGTCGAAGTTGCCGTCGACGATGGCGCGCAGCTGCTCGCGCGGGTCGTCGCTGGCGTCGGCGCGGTAGCGGGCGACCGCGTCCTTCAGCTCGCGCAGGATCTGCCGCATTGCAGCATTGAGCAGGCCGTCCTTGTCGCCGAAGTAGTGGGCGACGATGCCGCTGGACAGCCCTGCCTTCTTCGCGATGGTGGCGACGGTCGCATCGGCCATGCCGATCTCGTCGATGGTCTGGAAAGTGGCCCGGATCAGCTGTTCGCGCCGTACCGGTTCCACGCCTTTCTTCGGCATTGTCTCTCCACGGATTGCGACCCGAAGGATCGGGCTGCCCGCCATTATGCTTTTTATTGATTGAACGTTCAATCAATAAACCCTAGGATGCGCTCGCGCCCCACGCCATGGGCCCGGTTTACCGGTCCGGCCCCGCCCATGTGCTCCCTCGGACTTGATGAGACGACCCCATGTCTTCCCTGGCTCATCCCAAGCGTTCGCCCCTGCGCTTGAACCGTTTTGTCTTCTTCAGCTCCTCGGTGTCGATCGGCATCCTCGGGCTGCTCACCGTTCTCTATCCCGAAGGCAGCGAGCACTGGCTGCAATGGGCGCAGGCCGAGGTGTCGGCCGCGTTCGGCTGGTGGTACATGCTGCTGATCGTGCTGTGCCTGGGCTTCGTGCTGTGGCTGGCGTTCTCGCCGTATGGCCGCATCCGCCTGGGTCACAACGAGGAATCGCCGGCCTTCGGCTACGTCGCCTGGGTCTCGATGCTGTTCTCGGCCGGCATCGGCATCGCGCTGCTGTACTACGGCGCCTACGAGCCGCTGGACCACTTCCTGCATCCGCCCGGGCAACCCGGCGGCACCGTGGCCGCCGGCCGCGAGGCGATGGTGCTGACCTTCCTGCACTGGGGCCTGCACGGCTGGGCGCTGTATGCGCTGGTCGGCGTGGCACTGGGCTATTTCGCCTACCGCCGTGACCTGCCGCTGGCGCTGCGCTCGGCGCTGTACCCGATCTTCGGTGAGCGCATCCATGGCCGCATCGGCGACATGGTCGATGGCTTCGGCATCCTCGCCACGCTGATCTCGATGGTCACCAACCTCGGCATCGGCGCGCTGGTGGTGCAGTCCGGCCTGGTCTACCTGTTCCACATCCCGGATACGCCGCAGGTGCTGGTGGCGATCGTGCTGGTGATGATGGTGGTGGCCACCATCGGCGTGGTCGCCGGTGTGGAGAAGGGCATTGCCTGGTTGTCCAACCTCAACGTGCGCCTGCTGTGCGGCCTGCTGCTGTTCGTGCTGGTCACCGGCCCGACCCTGCACCTGTTCGATGGCCTGATCCAGAACACCGGCGATTACCTCGGTGCGTTCGTGCGCAAGAGTTTCGACATGTACCTCAACGACCCGAAGGGCCGTGAGTGGATGGGCTCGTGGACGCTGTTCTACTGGGCCTGGTGGATCGCCTGGGCGCCGTTCGTCGGCCTTTTCGTGGCACGCATCTCGCGCGGCCGCACCATCCGCGAAGTGATCATGGGCGTGCTGCTGATCCCGCTCGGCTTTACCCTGGCGTGGCTGTCGATCTTCGGCAACACCGCCATCGACCTGGTGCTCAACCATGGCCAGGCGATCCTGGGTGACGTGGCCCAGCACGATGCGGCGATGACGCTGTTCAAGCTGCTGGAATACCTGCCCGCCGCGCCGTACGTGGCCGGTGCCGCGGTGGTGATCGGCTTCGTGCTGTTCCTGACCCCGGTCGATTCGGGCACGCTGATGATCGCCAACCTGTGTACCCGTCGCGTTGACGATGGGGTGGAAGACGGTCATGACGCGCCGATCTGGCTGCGCGTGTTCTGGGCCGTCGGCATCACCGTGGCCAGCGTCGGGCTGCTGCTGGCCGGCAATTTCAGCGCAATGCAGACGGCGGTGGTGCTGTGCGGCCTGCCGTTCTCGTTCACCCTGGCGTTCTACATGTGGGGCCTGCTGAAGGCGCTGCGCACCGACCCGGACGCGCCGCGCCGGTGATCGCGCACCTGGCGCCCATCGCGGTGCCGCCGGAGTTGCGGTAGAGCCAGGGCATGCCTGGCTGCAGAGAAACAGGAAGGGCCGGATCCGCGAGGATCCGGCCCTTTTGTTGGGTAGTCGACTAGCCGTCGACTCTACCGAGAGCGGAACGTTACTTGCTGGCCAACTGGCGCAGCACGTACTGCAGCAGGCCACCATGACGGAAGTACTCGACTTCCTTCGGGGTCAGCAGCATCACCGACACCTCGAAGGTCCTCTTCGTGCCATCGGCCTTGGTCGCGGTGACCGTGGCGCGCTTGCTGGCGCCATCCTGCAGGCCGGTGATGTCGATCACTTCCGAGCCGTCCAGGCCCAGGCTCTGCGCGTTCTCGCCGTTGCGGAACTGCAGCGGCAGCACGCCCATGCCGACCAGGTTGGAGCGGTGGATGCGCTCGAAGCTTTCGGCGATGACCGCCTTCACCCCCAGCAGCAGGGTGCCCTTGGCAGCCCAGTCACGCGACGAGCCGGTACCGTACTCCTTGCCGGCCAGCACCACCAGCGGCACCTTGTCGGCCTTGTACTTCATGGCCGCATCGTAGATCGCCAGCTTTTCCGGCTGGCGGCCACCGGCCGGGTAGTACAGGGTGTTGCCGCCTTCCTCGCCACCGAACATCAGGTTCTTGATGCGGATGTTGGCGAAGGTGCCGCGGACCATCACGTCATCGTTGCCGCGGCGGCTGCCGTAGCTGTTGAAGTCGGCCGGCTGCACGCCGCGCTCCTGCAGGAAGCGGCCTGCCGGCGAGTCCTTCTTGATGTTGCCGGCCGGGGAGATGTGGTCGGTGGTGATCGAATCGCCGAACAGGCCCATCACGCGCGCGCCGTGCACGTCGTCGATGCTGCCGGTCTGCATGGTCATGCCATCGAAGTACGGCGGGTTCTTGATGTAGGTGGAGGCATCGCTCCACGCGTACAGGTTGCCGTCCGGCGAGGCGATGGTGTTCCAGCGGGTATCACCCTTGAACACATCCGCGTAGTTCTGCTTGAACATCTCCGGGCCGATGGTGGCGGCGATGACGTCACCGATTTCCTTGTTGCTCGGCCAGATGTCGCGCAGGAACACCGGCTGGCCATCGCTGCCGGTTCCCAGCGGCTGGGTGGTCAGGTCGATGTCGGTGGTGCCGGCGATGGCGTAGGCCACCACCAGCGGCGGGCTGGCCAGGTAGTTCATCTTCACTTCGGGGTGCACGCGGCCCTCGAAGTTGCGATTGCCCGACAGCACCGAGGTGACCACCAGGTCGCCGGTGGCGATGCCGGCGCTGACTTCGGTCGGCAGCGGGCCGGAGTTGCCGATGCAGGTGGTGCAGCCGTAGCCGACCACGTAGAAGCCGATCTTTTCCAGCTCCTTCAGTACGCCGGCCTTTTCCAGGTAATCGGTGACCACCCGCGAGCCCGGCCCGAGCGAGGTCTTCACCCACGGCTGGCGGTTCAGGCCCTTGGCGGCCGCATTGCGGGCCAGCAGGCCGGCGCCGATCATCACCGCCGGGTTGGAGGTGTTGGTGCACGAAGTGATGGCAGCGATGACCACCGCACCGTCCTTCAGGCGGACCTTGCGGCCTTCGATCTCGATGTCGGCGAAGCCCTTGGCCAGCTGCTCGTTGCCGACCGCGGCGCCGCCGCCTTCGTTGACGAACGAGGAGACGTCGTCGCTGCGCTTGTCACGGTTGGCGGTCATGCCGACCAGGGCTTCACGGTAGTTCTTCTGCACGTCTTCCAGCAGCACGCGGTCCTGCGGGCGCTTCGGACCGGCCAGCGACGGCTTCACCGTGCCCATGTCCAGTTCCAGCGTGGTGCTGTACTGGGCGTGAGGGCTGCCCGGCTCGTGCCACAGGCCCTGCGCCTTGGCGTAGGCCTCGACCAGGTTGATCTGCTCTTCGCTGCGGCCGGACAGGCGCAGGTAGTTCAGCGACTCGGCGTCGATCGGGAAGATGCCACAGGTGGCGCCGTATTCCGGGGCCATGTTGCCGATGGTGGCGCGGTCGGCCAGCGGCAGGTGCTGCAGGCCGTCACCGTAGAACTCGACGAACTTGCCGACCACGCCCAGCTTGCGCAGCATCTGGGTGACGGTCAGCACCAGGTCGGTGGCGGTGGCACCCTCGGGCAGCTTGCCGGTCAGCTTGAAGCCGACCACCTGCGGGATCAGCATCGACGATGGCTGGCCGAGCATGGCGGCCTCCGCTTCGATGCCGCCCACGCCCCAGCCCAGCACGCCGATGCCGTTGATCATGGTGGTGTGGCTGTCGGTGCCGAACACGGTATCGGGGTAGGCCACGGCCTTGCCATCCTTGTCCGCGGTCATCACCACGCGGGCCAGGTTTTCCAGGTTCACCTGGTGGACGATGCCGGTGTTCGGCGGCACCACCTTGAAGTTGTCGAAGGCCTTCTGGCCCCAGCGCAGGAAGCCGTAGCGTTCCTGGTTGCGCTGGAATTCGATCTTGCCGTTGAGGTCCAGTGCGTCCGGCTTGCCGAACACATCGACCTGCACCGAGTGGTCGATGACCAGTTCGGAGGGAATCTGCGGGTTGATCTGCTCCGGCGAGCCGCCGAGCTTGACCACCGCATCGCGCATCGCGGCCAGGTCGACCACACAGGGCACGCCGGTGAAGTCCTGCAGGACCACGCGCGCCGGCATGAAGGCGATCTCGGTGTCCGGTTCTGCCGCCGGATTCCAGCGGGCCACGGCTTCGATGTGGTCCGTGCCGACGGTGATGCCGCCGTCCTCGTGCCGGAGCAGGTTCTCCAGCAGGATCTTCATCGAGTAGGGCAGGTGGGAGATATCGAAGCGCTGGCCCAGCGTGGGCAGGCTGAAGTAGTCGTAGGTCTTGCCGCCGACGTTCAGCTGGCTGCGGGTGGAGAACGAATCGCTCATGCGGGGTAACTCCTTCTTGCGGATGGCTTGCTCTGGCCCGTGCGTGCAAGGGCCTGCTTGCGGTCGCCGGTGGCATTCCGGCCCCGGATCCTGCCCAGTATCGGCGATCCAGCGCCCGGCAATGACCCGGCTGGCTTGGAACGCAAGGTTACAGCGGTGTGTGTAGCCTTCGTGTCAGCGCGTGCGGTCGTCGCCCGCTGGCCCGAACGCAGACGGGACGCCCATGGGCGTCCCGTCCGGAAGTGCGTGTCGAGCAGGACTTACTTGCCGTTGGCGGCATCCAGCAGCGGATTGCCGGTCTTGCCAACAGCGTTGCTCTTGGACTTGGCCGTCAGCACACCCTGCTTGTTGAATTCCAGGACGGTCGCTTCCTGGATGTTCTTGCCGAAGGTCTTGATCTTCACGTAGTCGTAGTACCAGACCTGGGTGTCGCCCAGCTGTTCGCGGCGGCCGGGTGCGCCGAACTTCTCACGGACCTGGTCCTGGCTGGTCTTGCCGACTTCCAGGGTGTCCATCTGCTGTTGGGTGATCTCGACGCCGGTGGTGTAGGCGCCGAACGGATTGGCGTGGGCTGCCGTCGTCGAAAGGGCCAGCGGGGCAGCCAGCATCAGGGCAAGGGTCAAGGCGCGCATGGAACATCCTTTTATGGCGGGTAGGTGCGGGCGGCACGCGGTGCGTCCAGCCCGGGGCCGCAGCAGGTCGCTGCGGAGCCAGTCTAACCCCCGGATGCGACCAGCGCAGGATCGCGGTCACGGATTGGCCGGGTTTGTTCCAGATACTGCGAGTATGTATAATTCATGCATACTTTTTGAGGCGTACCCCCATGGAAGCCACCGTTGCTGAACGCGGACAGATCACCCTGCCCAAGGCGGTGCGTGATGCCCTCGGCCTGACCAAGGGCACGCTGCTGAAGGTCGAGCTGGACGGCAGCCGCATCATCCTGCGCAAGAGTGTTGACGATGCCATCTCACGGGCGCGCGGCAAGTTCGCGCTGGACGGCTTCGAATCATCCGACGCGGCGGTGCGCGCGGTGCGTGACGAGGAGTAAGCGGTGATGATCGCCGTCGATTCCCCAGTTCTGGTCGAGCTGCTCAGCAATGGTCCGCAGGCCGATGCGGTGGAAGCCATCCTGCGGCAGAGCCTGGTCGGCGGCCGCGTGG
The DNA here is from genome assembly GCF_059369635.1 of Stenotrophomonas sp. YJH_SMC_58. Taxonomy (NCBI): domain Bacteria; kingdom Pseudomonadati; phylum Pseudomonadota; class Gammaproteobacteria; order Lysobacterales; family Lysobacteraceae; genus Stenotrophomonas; species Stenotrophomonas sp. YJH_SMC_58. The sequence continues at coordinate 8,856 of NZ_JCAFSW010000015.1, read as the reverse complement.
TGGTCTGTGGCGCAACGTTGGCCGAAGTCTGCGCATCGCTGCGCGGCGGTGCCGAAGTGCTCGAAGCGCTGGAAGAGATGGGCGTGCATTTCAACCCGATGGAAGCCAAGTCGGCACTGCGCGCCGGCGAGATGCACCGCCGTCATCGCCAGCGCGGCGGCAGCCGCCGCAGCCTGGACGAATTCATGGTCGGCGCCCACGCACTGCTGCAGTGCGACGGCCTGATCACCTGGAACGACACGTTTTACCGCGACTACTTCAAGGGCCTGAAGCTGATCGTGCCGCAAGCCTGAGCCCACTTTGTTATTTCAACCTACGCATTACCCGGGAGTTGTCATGTTGGAAGCCTACCGCCACCACGTCGCCGAGCGCGCTGCGCTTGGCATCCCGCCGCTGCCGCTGAGCGCGCAGCAGACGGCCGATGTCATCGAACTGCTGAAGAACCCGCCGCAGGGCGAGGCCGAGTTCCTGCTCGACCTGCTGACCCACCGCGTGCCGGCCGGCGTCGATGACGCAGCCAAGGTCAAGGCCTCGTACCTGGCCGCGATCGCGCTGGGCAGCGAGCAGAACCCGCTGATCAGCCGCGAGCGCGCCACCGAACTGCTGGGCACCATGCTCGGCGGTTACAACGTTGCGCCGCTGGTGCAGCTGCTTGACGACACCAGCGTCGGCACCATTGCCGCCAATGGCCTGAAGAAGACCCTGCTGGTGTTCGACGCGTTCCACGACGTGCAGGAAAAGGCCAAGGCCGGCAACGCCAACGCCCAGGCCGTGCTGCAGAGCTGGGCCGATGCCGAGTGGTTCACCAGCAACCCGGAAGTGCCGCAGAGCCTGACCGTCACCGTGTTCAAGGTGCCTGGCGAGACCAACACCGACGACCTGTCGCCGGCACCGGATGCGACCACCCGCCCGGACATCCCGATGCACGCCCTGGCGATGCTGAAGAACAAGCGCGACGACGCGCCGTTCACCCCGGAAGAAGACGGCAAGCGCGGCCCGATCCAGCAGATCCTCGACCTGAAGGACAAGGGCCACCTGGTTGCCTATGTCGGCGACGTGGTCGGTACCGGCTCCTCGCGCAAATCGGCTACCAACAGCGTGCTGTGGTGGACCGGTGATGACATTCCGTTCATCCCGAACAAGCGCGCCGGTGGCGTCTGCCTGGGTTCGAAGATCGCCCCGATCTTCTACAACACCATGGAAGATGCCGGCGCACTGCCGATCGAGCTGGACGTGTCGAAGATGGAGCACGGCGATGTGGTCGAGCTGCGTCCGTACGAAGGCAAGGCGCTGAAGAACGGTGAAGTGATCGCCGAGTTCCAGGTCAAGTCCGAAGTGCTGTTCGACGAAGTGCGTGCCGGTGGCCGCATTCCGCTGATCATCGGCCGTGGCCTGACCGGCAAGGCGCGCGAAGCGCTGGGCCTGGCCCCGACCAACCTGTTCCGCCTGCCGGTGCAGCCGGCCGACACCGGCAAGGGCTTCTCGCTGGCACAGAAGATGGTCGGACGCGCTTGTGGCCTGCCGGAAGGCCAGGGCATGCGCCCGGGCACCTACTGCGAACCGAAGATGACCTCGGTCGGCTCGCAGGACACCACCGGCCCGATGACCCGTGACGAGCTGAAGGACCTGGCCTGCCTGGGCTTCTCGGCCGATCTGGTGATGCAGTCGTTCTGCCACACCGCCGCCTACCCGAAGCCGGTGGACGTGAAGACCCACCACACCCTGCCGGAGTTCATCTCCACCCGTGGCGGCGTTTCGCTGCGCCCGGGCGACGGCGTGATCCACAGCTGGCTCAACCGCATGCTGCTGCCGGACACCGTGGGTACCGGTGGTGACTCGCACACCCGCTTCCCGGTGGGCATTTCGTTCCCGGCCGGTTCGGGCCTGGTCGCCTTCGCTGCGGCCACCGGCGTGATGCCGCTGGACATGCCGGAGTCGGTGCTGGTGCGCTTCAAGGGCAAGATGCAGCCGGGCGTGACCCTGCGTGACCTGGTCAACGCGATTCCGCTGTACGCGATCAAGTCGGGCCTGCTGACCGTGGCCAAGGCGGGCAAGAAGAACATCTTCTCCGGCCGCATCCTGGAAATCGAAGGCCTGCCGGAGCTGAAGGTCGAACAGGCGTTCGAACTGTCCGACGCCTCGGCCGAGCGTTCGGCGGCCGGTTGCTCGGTGCGCCTGAACAAGGAACCGATCATCGAGTACCTGACCAGCAACATCACGCTGCTGAAGTGGATGATTGCCGAGGGCTACCAGGATCCGCGTTCGCTGCAGCGTCGCATCGAGAAGATGGAGGCGTGGCTGGCCAACCCGCAGCTGCTGGAGCCGGATGCCGACGCCGAGTACGCCGCCGTCATCGAGATCGACCTGGCCGACATCCACGAGCCGATCGTGGCCTGCCCGAACGATCCGGACGACGTGAAGACCCTGTCCGAAGTCGCTGGCGCCAAGATCGACGAAGTGTTCATCGGTTCGTGCATGACCAACATCGGTCACTTCCGTGCCGCTGCCAAGCTGCTGGAAGGCAAGCGTGACCTGCCGACCCGCCTGTGGGTGGCCCCGCCGACCAAGATGGATGCTTCGGAGCTGACCAAGGAAGGCGTGTACGGCACCTTCGGCGCCACCGGTGCCCGCATGGAAATGCCGGGCTGCTCGCTGTGCATGGGCAACCAGGCGCAGATCCGCGAAGGCTCCACCGCGATGTCGACCTCGACCCGCAACTTCCCGAACCGCCTGGGCCGCAACACCAACGTGTACCTGGGTTCGGCCGAACTGGCCGCGATCTGCTCGCGTCTGGGCCGCATCCCGACCAAGGAGGAGTACATGGCGGACATCGGCGTGATCAACGCCAATGGTGCGGAGATCTACCGCTACATGAACTTCGACCAGATCGAGGAATACCAGGACGTAGCCAACACGGTCGCTGCCTGACGCGGTAGTGCCGGCCGCTGGCCGGCACGCCGTTGAAACGAAGAACCCCCGGTGAGAACCGGGGGTTCTTCGTTTGTGGGCGTACCCAGGTTCAGGCCTGGGTAACGGCCGCCGCTTCCTCGGTCACGGTCGGCGTTTCCGCCGGAAGCTCGGCTTCCACCGCGGGCTGCGGCAGAACGCCATGGTCGGGGAACAGGCGGGGCAGCTCAGCCACGAAACGCGCGATGCAGGCCTCGGCGAACTCACGCGACGCCGCCTTGGCCTTCGCATAGTCGTCTGCCTGCCATTCCTGCAGCGGGGCAACCCGTGCTTCGTCCCGGCAGTGCACGCCCTGGCCGCCACTGGCGCTGCGGAACAGCTTGCGCACCACCGGGAAGCCGATGGTTACATCGTGGCGCAGCTCGTAGGGGGTCTCTGCATCGCTGAGCTTCTGGTACACCAGCGACCACTGGCCGGCACTGGCTTCCACGGTGCGCTCGTCGCTGGGAATGGCGCCGGGGTGGGCCGCGAAATAGAGTGCCAGCTGCTCGCGGATCATGCCGGGCAATGCGCCGAAGGCCGGGCTGGGCACAGAGTGGATGTCCTCGCCACGGACGTTGTTCTTGCTGAAGCTGTTGCTCGTGCCGATGTCACCCACGCCAGTGACGAACGCCAGAGCAGACAGGCCGACCTTGGCCGCGGTGACGGCAGCGGTGTCGGCACGCATCACCAGGCGCAGCACGTGATCGCCCACGCGATTGCCGTTGGGGCCTGCACCCAGTCCGGAAGTGACCTTGACGTGCTGCAGGCTGCTGTAGTCGAGAGGAGCTGCCACGGCGGCTGTGACATTCCCGATGGCCGGATCGGCCGCGGTGGGGGCGTGCGCCGCGTCTGGCGCGGTCGCCGCATCCGTTGCTGGATCGAGCGTTGATCCGCTGGTGACCGCGGAATCCACGGCAGGCGTGGGTGTGGGTGCTTCGTCGTTGGCGTAGGCCGACGGCGCCAGCAGCAGGGTGGCCGCGATCGCGGCGGTGAGGCAGGTTGGGCGTAATGCCACGGTAGTACTCCTTGGGGAAACGAAAATGAGGCGCTGTGCGCGCTCTGGTGGTTGATGCCCGGCGAAGGCCGAAGGCAGGGGAGCGATTGCTCAGCGCGGCGCGAACTCCCTGATCGGGAACGCATTGCAATGGGCGATCGCAGCGGCGATGTCGACCGGAGCATCGGCGGCGGCGCTGCGGCGCCTGTTCACCGTGGCCGCCTCTTCCCACAGGCTGGGCAATACCTGTGGTGCGTCCAGTACGCGTTCGCGCACGGCATCGTGAAGGGCGCTGCTGTAATCGGTAGCCGGTACCACCACGCACAGGCGTGTGCCGGGATTGCTGCTGGCCTGCTGCAGCATCTTCCGCAGTGCCTCGGTGCTGCCCGCGTCGTCGGTCAACCGTTCCGGTGCGCTGCCCTGGCGGGCATCCTGGATCTGCAGCTGGCCTGGGCTGAACAGCAGGACCTGCATGTCCTGCCGCGGTTCAACGCGCACCGGCGCACGCGTGCCCTCACAGATGCTGGGGGTCTTGCGCGCAACCTGTGGCGTCGTGCTGCCATCGGCGTGTACCTGGCGCAGATGCAGGCGGCACATCTTGTCGGCCACTTCCATTTCCACTTCGTAGTCCTGCCCGGGCCTGGCCACGAACTGACCCGACAACTGCCCGTCGCAGTACATGCGGCTTGATGCGTCGAAGCGCGCCTCGACGATCAGCGGCTTGCCGCCGGCGACTTCGTACTCCTGGTAGCTGAGCATGGAGAACCGCTCGTTCTCCTTGCTGCGCAGGGTTTCCGTGGCGGGGATGCCGAGCACGCCCTTGTCACCGGCGTTGTTGTACTTGACGTCGATCCTGTCACGGTAATCCTCGCGGCAGGCGGCGTCGGTGTACAGGGTGGTGGTCCGCCCCAGGCTGGCATAGATGCGCACCCGTGCCGGCGGCACGGCACCGCCTGCGTAGGCCGTGAGATCTTCAGCAGCAAGCGGGCGAGGGTACATCGCCGGTATTCGCTTGATGAGCTGCTCGGTGCACTTCATCGTGATCACCTGGGCGGCAATCTTGAGCCTGGCGTAGTCATTGGCCTGCCACTCGCCCAGGGTCGCCCGGTCGTCGCTGTCACTGCATCTGATGATTTCAGCCAGGGTGCCATCGGCACGGCGTTGCTCGATGGTGCTGACGTGGTTGAGGCGGTAAAGGGGATCCTTCCGTGTGTTGCCCTGGTGCACCAGCGCCCAGGTGTCTGCACTGAAACGCAGGGTGCTGCTCTGGTTGGGCAGCGCGTCGGGCGCATAGCTGAAGTAGCCACCCACCAGCGCCCTGGCTACGTTGGGCATCAGCGTGATGGCGGGGCTCGCCTGGCTCTCGACGATGCTGCCGGGCAGGGTGTTGCGCCGGAAGTAGTCCGGCTCATTGCCGCTGAAAAGCAGTGCGAGGCCCTTTGGCGTGAGCGACTCGCTGTCATCGGGGGTGACGATGCGCAACGCCACGTCGGGTCCGTGGAGGCGCTTCGATGCGGTATCCGGACCACTCTGGATGTGGACGCGATCGGTCCAGGCGGTGCCCTTCGCGACGGGGGCGGGGGGAAGGCCCGGGGTGGCCTGCGGCGGTGCTGGCACGCCGGCAGCGGTGGCTGCCAGCGGAGCCAGCAGAGCGGCCGCCAGCAGTGACGGTTGGTAAGGGAAGAGACGCAGGGCCACGGTCAAACTCCTTGGAAAACACGACAGCCGTGCCGGCCCTTCCGGGGCCGGCATCTGAAAGGGGGAATCAGGCGGTGCGATGCCGCGGACGATCAGCCGCGGGCGAGCGCCAAGAGTCGTTCGGCGATCCGTTCCAATGGCACCTGTTCTTCGGCCGCTCCCAGTTTGAAGGCAGCGCCGGGCATGCCCCAGACTACGCTGGTGGCTTCATCCTGGACCAGCGTCGGCGCGCCGGCCTGGCGCATTTCCAGCAGGCCGCGCGCGCCATCGTCACCCATGCCGGTGAGGATGGCGCCGATGGCGTTGCCGCCCGCGCTCTGCGCGACCGAACGGAACAGCACGTCCACCGCGGGCTTGTGACGGTTCACCGCAGGGCCATCGTCGACGCGGCAGCGCCAGCGCGCACCGTCGCGGATGATCCGCAGGTGCTTGCCACCCGGTGGCAGGTAGGCATGGCCAGGCAGCACTGCCTCGCCGTCGCTGGCCTCACGCACGGCCATCGCGGAGTGCCGGTCCAGGCGCTCGGCGAAGGCGCTGCTGAAGCTGGCAGGCAGGTGCTGGGTCATCACCACGGCAGGCGCATCGGCCGGCATGCCTTCCAGCACCACGCGCAGCGCCTCGGTGCCGCCGGCCGAAGAACCAATCGCGATCAGGCGGTCGGTGGTGCGGAACTGCGGTGCAGCCGGGCGCATTGCAGGAGCTGCTTCCAGCAGGAGTTTCGGAGCGGCAGCACGCACCAGCGGGCGCACCCGCGAGCGCGCCGCCATCTTCACCTTGGCGATGATCTCGTCGGCGTAGCCCTGCAGGCCGCGTGCGACGTCCAGCTTGGGCTTGGAGACGAAGTCCACGGCACCCAGTGCCAGTGCCTGCAGCGTGGTATCGGCGCCGCGCTCGGTCAACGAGGAAATCATCACCACAGGCAGTGGATGCAGCCGCATCAGGTTTTCCAGGAAGGCGAGGCCGTCCATGCGTGGCATTTCCACGTCCAGCGTGATCACGTCCGGGGCCAGGCGCTTGATCTTCTCGCGTGCCAGCAGCGGGTCGGCAGCGGTGCCGACCACGTCGATGGCCGGATCGCTGGACAGGATTTCCGTGAGCATCTGGCGCACGACGGCGGAGTCGTCGACGATCAGGACCCGGCAGGGGGCGTTGCCGGTCAGGGTCATTCGAACAACTCCACGCCACCGGTGACCGGGGCCTTGGACAGGCGCGCACGCACTGCCGATTCGGTGGCAGCCACTTCGGCTTCGTGGGCATGCGGCAGGCGCTGCACCACCACGCGGCCGGTGTCGGCGAAGAACCAGATCTTGCGCGGATGGATGCCGCACAGGTCCTCGGCGATGATCGGAATATGCTCGGCCTGCAGGTACTGGCGCACGAACTCGGCGTTACGGGTACCGACCGGATTGCTGGTGAAGCCCTTCAGTACGTTGGCGCCGCCGAACACCTTGGCCTCGATGCGCTTGCGGTGCGCGCCGCGCTTGAGCATGTCGTTGATCAGCAGTTCCATCGCATAGCTGCCGTAACGCGCGGGCGCGCCGTCGCCGGCGTTGCCCTCGGGCAGCAGGAAGTGGTTCATGCCGCCGATCTTCAGCACCGGGTCGCGCAGGCAGGCGGCCACGCACGAACCCAGGGTGGTGGTCAGCGCGGTGGTGTCATCGACCACCAGGTACTGGGTGGGCAGCAGCTTGGCGGCAAGGGTCTGGAAGCGTGCATCCTGGTAGCGCATCACGTCGTCGGTACGCAGTGAGGCGTTCATGCGCCGGCCTTTGCCGCGCGGCGGTACAGGGTGCGCCCGCAGGGCTGGATCAGGTCGGCGGCGTGCAGGTAGTTCTCCGAGTGTCCGGTGTAGAGCAGGCCATCGTCGGCCAGGTGTTGCACCAGGCGGCCGAGGATGGCGCGCTGGGTCGGCTTGTCGAAGTAGATCATCACATTGCGGCAGAACAGCGCGTCGAACGGGCCGCCGACGTCGTAGCGCGGGGCGAGCAGGTTCAGTGGACGGAACTCGATCAGCTCGCGCAGCGCCGGCAGCACGCGGCACTGCCCCTCGTTGGGACCGCTGCCACGCTGGAAGTAGCGGCGGCGCAGGTCCGGGTCGAGATTGGCGACACGGTCGATGTTGTAGACGCCGCGGCCGGCGGTGGCCAGTACCTGGGTATCGACGTCGGTAGCGATGATGCGCACCGGCGGCTTCAGCGTACCGAAGGCCTCGCAGGCGGTGATCGCCATCGAATAGGGTTCCTCACCGGTGGACGCCGCGCACGACCACAGCAGCAGCGGCGAACGGCTGGAACGCTGCTGCAGTTCTTCGCGCAGCTTGTCGAAGTGGTGCGGCTCGCGGAAGAACGAGGTCAGGTTGGTGGTCAGTGCGTTGGTGAACGCCTGCCACTCGTCACCGTCTTCCTGCTCAAGATGGTCCAGGTACTGCTGGAAGCTGCGCATGCCCAGCGTGCGCAGGCGGCGCGACAGGCGGCCATAGACCATGTCGCGCTTGGCCGGTGCGAGGGCGATGCCCACGCGCTGGTAGATCAGGTCGCAGACGCGGCGGAAATCACGGTCGGCGAACTCGAATTCGCGCGGGCCGGTGACGATGGGGGTAGGACTTTGCACGGGGGACGTGTCCATCGGCAGAGGCGGCGGCCGAAGCCGCCGCGGGTGGGTCTCAGAATTCCTGCCAGTCACTGTCGCTGGCGGCGAAGGTGCTGCCGTTGCTGCTGCGACGTACCGGCGCGGGCGTGCTGGTAGGCTGCGGACGTGCCACGGTGGTGATGCGCGCCGGTTCGACGCGTTCGGCGACAGCCTTCACTGCGGCGGAGACCTGGTTGTCGAGGCGGAAGATCGCCACGGCGTCGGCCAGCTGCGCGGCCTGGTCTTCCATCGCACGTGCGGCGGCGGTGGCTTCTTCCACCAGCGCGGCGTTCTGCTGGGTGGTCTCGTCCATCTGCACCACGGTCTGGTTGACCTGCTCGATGCCGGCCGACTGTTCCTGCGAGGCGGCGGAGATCTCGGCCATGATGTCGGTCACGCGCTGCACCGAGGCGACGATCTCGCCCATGGTGCTGCCGGCCTGGTGCACCAGGCTGGAGCCTTCGGCGACCTTGCCGACCGAATCATCGATCAGGCCCTTGATCTCCTTGGCCGCCGCAGCCGAACGCTGGGCGAGGGTACGCACTTCGCTGGCGACCACGGCGAAACCACGGCCCTGCTCGCCGGCA